>CAZEET010000007.1:0-17609 GCA_964511325.1 uncultured Candidatus Bathyarchaeia archaeon
CTCAGGCTCGTTTAGGACCTCCCAATACCTTATAGGCCTCTCCAATCCAGGCATATCGTCTACGCCGTCTCCATCGTAACGTTCAACGAGAGCTCTGACAAACGCCTTGTAGGCCTCCATATCATAGGGCTTGAATCTCGTTGAGGGGAGAACCTCCGCGAAGGGACCATCACCGGTGGCCATGCCATATCCCTCCACCCCTTTGTAGGCCTCCTCATCCCACTCCGCATAGGGCCAAATGGTGGCCACCACCTCGGCTCCCTTCTCCAAAGCCCTCCGCACCCCCTCGTCGACGATGGAGAAGTCGTATTCACCCCGCTTGGATTCGATGAAGAGGCGGTTGAAGGGGCCTGGATGAGGCTTCATCCATCCATATCCGGTGACGTAGGCATATTCGTCATGCTTATGTCCCCAGCATCCAAAGTGGATGGCCCAAGCCCCCTCAACCCCCTCACCGGCAGCCCTCACGGCGACTCCAATTGGAGCGATCTCCCCCAGCCTCGACTGGAGCTCCTCCAGATCCTCGTGGTTTCCCACGACGAGGTAGTAGGCCTCCTCCTCTGGGCGGAGCTCCTCCACCCTCGTCATCTCGGCCTCCCCAAGCATAGTGACCTTCAAGGCCTCACCGCTCAAGGCCTTCGGAGCCTTACCCCAGAGGAGGTAGATAGTGAGCTCCCCCGCCCTGAACCTATAGGTCTTGGAGTCGAGCCTCTCGGCTTCATCGAAGTTTCCCAGGAGTATCACCATCGTCTTCATGGCGTAGTAGGAGGGTTTGAGGCTTCCATCGAAGTCTATGAGGCTCCCCTTAACCAGGTCTTCAGGCATCCACGGCTCTGCCTTGTAGGCTGTGAGAAGGATTCTCTCAACCCCCTCGGCGAAGACCCTAGCGGCCTCTACGTACAGCTGAGGAGCCTCAGCTGAGAACTCGGTGACCCAGAGGGGTTTACCCTCTATGTATTCGCCGAAGCTTTCCCTGAGGAGGGGTATGGACTCGGTGATCATCCTTGAGAGGGCGTGGAAGTTGACGATGTCGATATACTCCGCTCCGCCGAGTTCGAAGACTCTCCCCCAGAATTCATAGAAGGGGTCATCCATATGGGGTGGGAGGGGGATCATCCCTCCGTTTAGAACCTTAGCCTCCGGATCGGCCTCCTTTACAGCCTCATAGGTGGCCTTGAGAATCTCGAAGTAGTCCTCGGCGTCGCCCATGAAGAAGGCCTTCTCCTTTCCATACATCTTCGCCTTGACGCCCGTCGAGGGTTCGTTTAGAACTTCCCAATACTTGATGGGTCTCTCTAACCCCGGCATGTCATCTACGCCATCTCCATCATAGCGCTCGACGAGAGCCCTGACGAATTTCCTGTAGGCCTCCATGTCATAGGGCTTATAGCGGCTCCTCGGGAGCTCTGGGAAATCCTCCATGACGAATCTCTCTACGTCTCCCCATCGCTCCTGATCCCAGTCGGCATAGGGCCAGATGGTGGCGAGGATGTTGAGGCCCATCTCCTGAGCCCTCCTCACCACCTCATCGGCCTCTGAGAAGTCGTATCTCCCCTCTTCAGGCTCGATGTGGCCCCAGATGAAGGGGCCTGGATGGGGGCGAACCCATCCAAGATTTAGGTCTTTGAGGGCCTCCTCGTTGAAGCAGACGAAGCCGAATCTGTCTCCTCTAATCCCTTTAGGCTTCTCCTCGATGATGGGCTTCTCTTCCGCCTTGCTCGGCTTCTCCGCGGGTTTCTCCTCTATCTCCCCCGTTGGGGGGCTGATGATATTTTTCGTGTAGAGGATGAGCAAGGTGGAGGCGATGAGAACTGTGATGAGGATGAGGATGGCGACCTTATGGATGGCGCCTCTCATCTCTTCCTCTAAGCTTCACCTAATGTTATGAGCCTTTTGCTCACCACCACTTCATGCTGAGGACATACTTTGATGTATCCTCATCCTCAAGGGGCTTTCGAAAGATGAAGAGGTGTTCATGGCTGATCAATAGGAAGTCCGTCCATCGCCTCCGGCCTTTGGGCTTCTCAACCCAGCACCCCTCCGCCGCCTTGACCAGCTTCATCCACTTCTCCCTGCTCCGCTTCATACGCCACTGGCATTTGATGACATCCTCCCTGAGGATGAAGCCTACATCGAGGAACTGCTGCATAACCCTAAAGGCTATGGGGACATAGTGCCTATGCCTCCTGGTGTCGCCGACGAGGATGGCGCAGAAGCGTCCGGGCTTCAACACCCTATAGCTCTCAGCCGCGATCCTCCTCATCTCCTCTAGATACTCCTCTAGGTCTGAGGTCCTGGAGAGGTCTCCACGGCCCCCGCCCCTAGAGTAGGGGATGATGTCGATATAGGGGGGATGGGTGGCGATGAGATCTATGGATTCATCCTCTATGAGGTCTAGGTTCCTGGCGTCGCCGTGATATACCCTGATCTCGGATTCCTCCAATCCCTCCGGCGTGTAGGCGAAATTCAATCGGTCTAGGGTGAGCATGAGGGCCTCATAGTTTATGTCCACCCCTATGGCGTTTCTACCCAGGAGCTTACACTCTATGAGGGTGGTTCCACCTCCACACATCTGATCCAGCACCCATTCGCCGGGTTTACTGTATCTTATGAGGAGATTCCTCACCAGCTGTGGAGGCCAGTTTCCTCGATAGTCCCCCTTATGAGTCGCCCATCTCCCCCTGACGGGGAAGGACCAAACCGTTGTGGTTTCAAGGGCGAAATCCTTTGGTTGATATTCATCGATCTCCTGACTCGATCCAAGCTTGATCTCAGAATTCTCGATCAAGATTGATCCATGATTTTTTAAGAATTCGAGGTATTCCTTTTTTGTTATAAGCCTCATGGAGATATAGTTCGATCCCTTGTTATCAGGCATCAATATGCACTATACTCTATGCTCTTTAAACTTATCCTCTAGAAACTCCCTCAACCTCCTCAGCGCTCCCTCACCATAAGGGTTGGATGTCTCCATAACCCAGAGCCTCCTCCCCAGGGCCTCGCAGACCTCCCTACACCGCTTCTCGATGAGGTCGTCGAGGTCTGCGGAGCTCCTTCTGTAGAGGATGACGACTTCATAGGGCTTCTCCTTCACATACCTCGCTGTCTCCTCAGCTGTCCATCTCAACGTCACGGGGTCTATTGGCTCTGCAACCTCTATCTGGGAGAGGGGGTAGGTCTCGGAGAGCTCCGGGGGGACGACGCCGAAGGGCGGTGTATAGAAGCATAGGTGTATCTGCTTGAAGTCTATTAGCTGCTCCTTAAGCCTCCTATACTCGCTGGATCGTATGTATGGCCTCTCCCCTGGAGCAGGAGCGAGGAGGATCGAAGTTCTCAAGGGCGGGCTGTAGTTATGGGTCATTCTCTTCCTATGTCTCACTAACTCCGGTCTGGAGAGGTCGTAGTGATCGAAGTAGAAGAGGCCTCTCAACTTATGCGTCGGACTCCATCTCTCCAAGGCGTCTTGATATCGGGTTAATCTTCTGAAGGCTGAGGCGAGAGCCGGGTGACCTCTACTCCTCGCCTTTAAGAGTTCCCATAGATTTCCCTCTGAGATGGCCTGCTTCACGGCTTCGACCTCAGCCATGCAGACGTAGAGGTTATGCTCCGCCAGCAGCCTCTCCCTCTCGAATTTCAGCATCCCCTTAAGCTCCTCGGCGTCATAGCGGCGGCATACGGGACAGGGGCATGGTAGATATCTCAACTCATCCAGCTTCATCGTCCCCCTTGGCGTCAGGTATCGGTCTTCTCTCGCGTAGAGGGCGTAAGCGGCTGAATCGAAGATGTCACAGCCCATGGCTACGGCGAGGGCGAAGATCATCGGATGTCCAGCTCCGAAGAGGTGAAGGGGCTTATTCATCGGCAGGTTGAGCTTCGCCGTCATCACCATATCGACGAGATTCGAGAAGAGGTATTGCTCCATCACCTTCGTCGGGCTTCCAAGTGCGTAGATGTCGTAGGGGAGCTGTCCCATGCTTTTGGCGGACCACTCCACGAGGTCGAGGTGGTTTCCGCCCTGAACGGGGCCAACCCAGAGGGCGTCGCTTTCGGCGATTAGTGGAATGGCATCTTCAGCTCTCCTCAACGTCTCTCTCACCGTCCACTCAGCTCTCTCTCTGGAGGTCTCCCAGCCGGTTGGGATGTCAAGTATCACCGCTATATCAGAGCCAATACGCTTCTGAAACTCGACGATCTCTAGGGGATCAGCCTCCACATCGCCGTATACGAGTATTTGATATCCTCCCGAATCCGTGGCGATGACGCCGTCATAGTCCAGTAATCTATGGACCTCGAGATCAGGCTGGTCGCCCAGCCGTCTCTTGATGATATAGGCATTGGTTATAAGGGCCTTACAGTCGAATTCCTCCAGCATCCTCCTCGGCGGTATCGGCTGGGTTAGGGGATTGACGACGGGGAGGAAGAGGGGGGTCTCAACTATGCCTCTCCTCGTCCTCAGCCTCCCTATCCTGCCAAGCAGATCTCTGTCGACGACCTCGAAGGACATCTTCCCCGATGAGATGTTCTCAAACCTATATTCACTTTATGCCAAAAGAAGGGGGATTACTTCATCTCCCGTATGAACTCCTCATAGACCCTCCTCACTCTCTCAGCAGCTGGCCCTGTTCCCTCGACGACTCCAGTTTCATCAACCCTGATCTTATCCATGACGACGATGACTCCAGCCTCTGGGAAGAGCCTCACCATATTTGGGAAGACCCTCTCTAGACGCTCAGCTAAGGCCTCGAGGTTGAAGGGGCGCTCTGAGGCAAGTATTCTGGATATGGTGGGGCCGTAGATGAAGACTCTATGGAGGCTCTCCCCCTTCTCGCCCTTGACATCTCCCAAGCAGAGGCTGAGGGTATTTGTGTCAAAGCCCAGCAGCTTACCCTCTATAACTCTTCCCCTCACATCCTCAACCTGTATAACCCTGTTGATGAGATGCCCCAGCTCCTCGAAGAATCTCCTGCTCGCTACCGCCATCTCCTATCCCAGATGAGATTTAGGGGTGAGCTATAAAAAGGGGTTCTTTAAATGCTCTCCAATAGGTTCTTAGCCGTCTCAGTGGTGTAGTATTTACCGTCGGCGAAGGCTAGCGCCTTCACCAGTTTCAAGTCCCTCAATATGTCGAAGAGGCGTTCCTGCTTAACCCCAGCCTTCCTTAACTCCCTCCAATCTCTCGGCTCGCAGCAGAAGGATAGTAGTTTTCTGTAATTCTCGTTTTCGAGATATCTTCTCAGCTGGGCGAGTTCCTCCTCATTCATGTTCTAGCACTGAAACCTTCAGTTTATCTTATGCTCTTATATTTATTTCGATCTCTACCCGCCTCTCTCCTCTTAAGCTCCTGTATGATAGTGACGGCATCTTTAGGTGTATATGCCCTAGCTAATGGTATGAGTGCCATAATTTTCATCCTTTTTCCACAATGAGGGCATGTCCTGGTCTTATATCTTGTATTAGCCAATAATAGTCCACCGCATTTGGGGCATCTAACTATGAGATACATCCTCCAACCACTCCAATAATTGTTTAGCCTCAGGTCTCGCTAGCCAATCGACGACTCCAACCCGTGGGGGGCGTGCTCCACTTAGGACTTC
The DNA here is from genome assembly GCA_964511325.1 of uncultured Candidatus Bathyarchaeia archaeon. Taxonomy (GTDB): domain Archaea; phylum Thermoproteota; class Bathyarchaeia; order TCS64; family B23; genus B23. The sequence goes on from CAZEET010000007.1 coordinate 5,595, forward strand.
ATCGATCTCTTTCACGATCTCCTGGACGGTCTTATCCGTTGTGTCCACCTCATGCACCCTCTCAGATCCATGGAGCTCTATAGCCTCCGATAGACAGATATCCAGGAGTTCAGCCTCTACATTTTCTCTCACCTTCTTCGCATCATACCCCCTTCTCTCTAGCTCGTCCCTCAGTCTCCAGGGCGCCCTCCTAAGGACGAAGATCCAGGAACCCCTAGGGGTTACATCGTGAGCATAGTGACTCTCGATGATGAGCCTCCCATACCTCTCCAAGAGTCTCCTCACCTTCTTCCTCACAGCCTTTAGATCTACGATAACTGTATCGCGTTCCTCATCCCGCTCTTCAACCAACCCCTCCTCGAGGGCAAGTCTGGAGAGATCGACATGGTAGGCGTCAACCCTCTCTGCTAGTAGTCTACTGATGGTAGTCTTTCCTACCCCCGGTGAACCGGTGATGGCTATGATCAGCCTGCCGTTTTTCTCCACGTAATCTCTAGAGATCCGGGATTTAGGAGACCTAAACATTAATAATTCCACTTAAATCCTTCTTAAAAGGTTTTAAATAGACTCCAGGGTTAGAAGCCCTACGCGCCATGAGATACTCGGTTAGATTGATAAAGAATGGCATATTCCTCGCCGAGTCGGAGGATGGAAGGCTCCTCCTGATAGACTCGCGGAATCCGGATGAGCGTCGCGGCTTCTCACCCATGGAGCTCCTACTTATAGCCGCCGCTGGATGCATGGCTATAGATGTCTCTCGTACATTAGATCGGATGAAGCAGAGCTTCGAGGGCTTAGAGGTGGAGATTGAAGGTGAGAGGAGGGAGGATTATCCCCGGATCTATAGGCATATGGAGATTGTCTATAGGGTTAAGGGGGATGTGGACCCCGATCAGGTGAGGAGGGCGGTGGAGCTCAGCCTTGAAAAGTATTGTAGCGCCTCGATAACTCTGAAGAGGGCTGGAGCGGAGGTCAATTATGGAATCGAGGTGGAGTCTGAGAGTTAGGGTGTGATATACTCTATCCTTATCCGGAGTTCCCGGGAAACCTCTATTCCATAACGCTCCTCGAGCATGGTGACTCCTCGATTCTCTAATAGACCCTCCACCAATCCGGGCAGATCACTGGAGATGATTTCATAGGTCTCCCTTACTCTCTCCTGGATGATTAGCTCCGGATGGGTCTCAGCTATATGCCTATAGGTTTGATAGGTCTTATTCATAACGTAAACCTGAAAGGCGTTCTCCAGCAGCTCTCTTATCAAGCTGTGCCCCCTCCACCTCGGGTATAGCCAGGGGTAACGCCGACTCTCATTCTCCTCAGATCTATAGGTCTGGGTGAAGCGATCTATGTCGATGATCCTATATCGGCCATCGAGGACGATGACGGGTATCTCCAATCCCTCGTAGGGATTTTTACCGCTGAAAACGTCTCTGATATAGTTGTAGAGGCTGAAGGTTTTGAATTCATCCCTCGTCAATAGGGACCAGTAGAGGAGTCTTCCCTCCTCATCCGTCGCCAGGGGGAGTATGACGGTGGTTCGTAGCTCATAATCGCGTGATCCCACCCTAAACTTATAATGCACGTGAAACGGCTTGGGTAGATGCCAATACAATTTTCCCATGGGTGTTGAGAGGAGAGGTCTATCCTTAAAGCGTATGGTCTTCACGTCGCTCTCAGGTAGATCCCCGTAGATTAGGAGAATGAGATCGTTCAACCCTTTAACCCTTCTAAGATCATAAGTGAGTATCACCGCCACCTCGCCCCTACCAAGGAGCAGGAAGCCTGTGAGGGCATAGACGCCCAGCAGTAGAAGAAGGCCGGCGGCTATCCCCCTAATTCCCTTCAACCCCTCACCTCCATGTCTTCAACTCTACCAGCCAGCGGTTGAGGGCCTTATTCCTCCCCAGGATACGCCTCTCTCTGCTCAATCTATAGAAGGAGGTCTTAAGCCTATGATAATAGTCAACAAGGGGCTCTAAACCAAAATAGCTGGCCTGTGCCTGCATCTCGGCGAGTCTCCTCATCAATCTCCTGCATGTCTTAACCCTAACTTCCATGGCTGGTGAATATAGATCTCTGAAGCTGCCTCTCACCTCCTCCACTAATCCTCGAATGTTCTCCCTGAAATCCCTCAGCTCCCCGCTTTCCCTTATCTCAACTTCCTGCTTCATGAGTTCTCTAAGCCACTCCGCGATCTCCCCCTCCCTCCTCGCTTCTCGAGCTATGTATTGATGTGTGATGATGAAGGTGAGGATCAGGGGCGATAGGCCTAGAATGAAGCCTAGAGCTGTGGCGAAGGGGATGACGATGGGATCTAAAATGGTCTCTATAATCTCCCTCGTTAGGAAGAGGTATCTACTTAGATGATATGAGAGGGGTATATAGGCTAACTTGAAGAGGGGTTCAAAGGCGTAAATGCAGAGAGCTGCTCCGCAAAATCTAAGAAACCACACCCAATCCATACGCCTCCCCGCTCTATCCTCATATCTCCTCCACAGCTCCTCCTCGAATCTCCTAAGTAGATCGCCTTCCTTCCTCCAGCCTCTAGGCGTATATAGAACGCGTCTTACAGCTCCTCCATTCCTATGCTCCTCAAAGGCTCCCTGCAATTGATGCTGACTGTAGCCTATGGTCTCTCCCTCACCTAAGGGGTCCTCTATGAGGTAATACCAGATCTCACCTCTAGCCTCCATCGTTGATCCCCAGTATTTTCAGTATGCCTCCCTCCACGAAGGCGAGATCTTCCCCCACCCTCTCATCTATTGGATTCTGAAAGGTCTCGGTGGTATAGCTCAGTGTTCCGAACCTATGGTAGAGCCATGTTGGGCAGACCCTTATATCAAGCTTGAAGAGCAGCGGCCCATCTATGGTTCGACCCACATCTATGGAGATGAGCTGTGGAGGCCAATCCGGCGACGGCTTATCCAAGAGCTTCTGATACTCCCCCCTATAGATCTTAAAGCCCTTCTCGGCGACGTGTCTCATCATCGCCTCTCCGATCTCGAATTCGGGGATCTCCGCCATTAAGGTTCGGACATACTCTAAGCCTAGTAGTCTCCTCAGCATCCGTCTCTTAGAGAGATATCTCGCCAGCCTATTCTCGGGGCGTTTCATCATATATTCTAATCTGTCTCGAATCTCTGGGGGAATGTAGAAGTTCTCTATGGAGAGGATTCCCGCTCCCTTATAGACTAGGTCGGCCATTTTCCCAATGGTCTCGTGGAGGTCGAGGGCGAAAGTTGGCCTAAACTCCTCTAGGTATTCCTGTAGCGCGGCTATCCTAGGAGACTTGACGTTGTCCCCCCAGACGACGTTAGGGTCTCTAAACCTAACGGCGTATTCCAATAGCTGAGCGGGATGGAGACCTCCCCTATTTAGCAGTCTCAGCGCCAGGAGCTCCGCCTCGCTCTGGAGGCTATAGGGGCCTCCCTGGGGAGGCCAGTGCTCCTCCTCTCCGGCCATGTCGACACCCATCCATGCTCTCATGCTGTATCCCTCCGGGTCGTCGACGGGCATGAAGGCGATGCGGCTTCTGCTGAGAACTTCATTGGTGTGTTTACCCTCCCTCTCGAGACTCCTCATCATCTGTAATATCGCTAGGGGGCCGGCTGGCTCCCTCCCGTGGCAGCCGGCCTTGACGAGAATTCTAGCCTCATTTCCATCTCCGATCTCATAGGCGTTTATCTCGTATCCTCGCTCGGTCTCGTAGACGGTGATCTTCTCAGCTCCTATCTCTTTGGCGACTCTATCTAACTCATCTTGTAGTTCTTTATAGGTGGAGAGTCGATAGAGGTATCGAGCCTTTATCTTGAAGTCGAAGAGTTCAACCTCCTCATCCCTCATCCGGGAGGGTGGAGAGGGAGATCTGCGATGTCGCTTGAACTTCCTTATGCTTCTAACCTTGTCGTAGATTGGGAATCCGAGGTGGGGCTCTCTGTATCGCCACTCGGTTATGGGGGCGCTGTAACAGTAGAACTCCTTCAGCTCTGGGAGCCCTACTTGGTCGCAGGTGTGGAGGGCCTCTATGTAGGCCTCGGTCTTATCCTCAGCCTTTTTCATAATTTCCCTAAGTCTTTTGAGCCCTGGATGCTCGATGCATTCGACTCTCTCAAGGCCCTTTAGAGCCTTCTCTATCCCCCTCTCAACTTCATCATAATATCCCTTGATCTCGTTGACGATCCTCCTGACTAGGAGGTGGTTTCCCAAGAGGAGATAGAGGCCGATGAGAAGATCCGCAGCCCCTCCGCTGAGGTATCCCCTGATGAGCCCGCTGGCCAGGAAGGTTGGGCCTAGAAAGAATCTCAGCCATAATGGATCTAGGAGGCTGAGGTAGTAGCTTAGAAGTCTCCTTAAGACCTCGCTTATGAGTTTCTTATCCCTGTAGAAAGTGTCCAGAAGCCCCTCCTTCACCTGTCTCTCGATGTTTTCAGCCTCCCCGCCTGCTGTTAGGAGTTGGATCGTCAATCTCTCCTTCCTCTCCTCCAGCTCTGTGTACATCCCCTCGACCTCTAGGAACCAGAAGGGATGGAGGTCTATGTGGAATAGGTCTGGCCCATCCCTCTTGGGAACCTTGTAGACCAGCCACTTCATACTCTCACATCCATATTTCTCATGGGAGCAGTTATCCTGGGGGCTTCAACCCTGAAGCCTAGGTAGTAGAGCTTAATCCTCCTCCATAGGCTGGCTGGATTATACTTGGTGTAGAAGCTCTCCTCCTCCCGTAGCTCTTTGATCAGCCAGTCGTAGAACCTCACGGCGGCTTGGAATCCCAGATTTCTCGCGTAATCCCTCAACCTCCCGTATAGGTTGATCTCTCCTCCATCGATCTCCGAGAAGCGTTCCCGCATCATCTCCACGAGTCTTAACTTGCCCCTGTCTTCCCCCTCAACCACCTCGCATCCCTTAAGCCTCTTGATGGCTCTGTGAACTCCCCGCTCTATGGAGCCGTCTAGCAGCCATCGATATAGGGGTCTGAAGCAGTGGCCGAAGATTAGGATGTGGAAGAAGAATACGTCGACGCAGACGGCGTAGATGTTGTAGGGGTGGGGTAGGAAGAGATATGAGGAGATCGCCACGAAGGTGGCGATGGAGTAAGCGATAATCCCCATCAACCTCCAGTATCGATATATCCTCCTATTCTTCTCCACATCTGCGAAGTATCTTGAGAAGGCGTTGTCGAAGGCTCTGGCGATCCTCTCCATCTCTCCTCGACTTAATCTCTCCGGGGAGTAGCAGTGTATTCTAACTTTGTGTTCCACTCCTCCATACTTCATGATATGCTTATCTATTTCGATGTCCACATAAGCAGTATAGTTTAATCCCCCACTTATTCTGCCCAATGTTGGTAGAACATAGGCATCGACATCGATTATCATCATTTCCTAAATATCATATTGATTTTACTCGGTATTTATCTTTTTAGAGCTAGTTGTCTATGATGATAAAAGATGCCATAAAGCTTAATTCCCACCCGATAGAAATCCAATAGACCATGTTAGACCCTATCGCCGTTTTCCTCCTCGCCGTGGGCCTGGCGATGGACTCGATCTCGGTGGCCATAGCCGTGGGATTGAAGCTGAGCGATAGGCTGCCTCAGGCCTCTAGGCTTTCAATGGCCTTTGGTTTATCCCACACCGCCATGCCGATGCTGGGCTGGTGGCTTGGTCTCTCCATCATAGATCTAATCTCGGCCTATGATCACTGGGTGGCCTTTCTACTGCTTACACTCATAGGAGTGGCGATGATCCTCAGGGAGGAGAGGATCGAGTCACAGCTTCTAGGCCTCCTGAATCTCCTGGCTCTATCCATTGCGACGAGCATAGACGCCATAGCGGCAGGCGTCTCCCTATATCTAGAGCAGGTTCCGATCATTCCCTCAGCCTTCCTAATAGGAGTGGTGGTGGCCATCCTCACCTTTACAGCGGCCCTGGCAAGTGAACGGATCGGCCGGAGTCTCGGGAGGTGGACGAGGATCGTCGGCGGATTCATCCTAATTTTCGTAGGTCTGAGAATACTTATGATACATCTATCATTTTAACCTCATGATGTAATCATCTCTATTCAGGAAACGTATTAAAAGTGAATTTCAGTTAAATATAGTTATCCATACGTAAATCTCGTCGGTGTGTTGGAATGTCCAAGAGGCGATCCATGCTCGATATCGTGTTAGATGTTCTCTCCGTAGTTAGAGAGGGGGTTGATAAGCCAACTAGGATTATGTATGCCGCAAACCTCTCCTGGAGACCGACGCAGAGAATCCTCAAGATGATGGTTGATAGAGGCCTCCTCAAGGTGATTGAGGCTGAGGGAGACGGAAGGACGAAGAGGCGTTACGTCATCACCGAACGAGGCCTCAACGTATTGGAATACTTCGAGAGGGCTAAGGAGCTCCTAGACCTCCCGGTTTAGCCCCATCCCCCGAGAGGGCGGTGCGGAGGGGAGGGCAACGTTAATAAGCTCTCTCTCCGCACATCGAATTAAAACCGGTGTTTAGGATGGGTTTCAGGGATAAGTTTAAGGATGCTGAGCACGCCCTCACCTTCAATGATGTCCTTCTCCTCCCCGGCTGGACCACTGTTGAGCCTTCCGAGGTGGATGTGAGAACCCATGTCACCAGGAATGTGATGCTTAACGTCCCCTTCGTCTCCTCCCCCATGGACACCGTCACCGAGAGCGAGATGGCCATAGCCCTCGCCAGGCAGGGCGGTCTCGGGGTTCTACATCGAAACTGCTCCGTAGAGGAGGAGGTGGAGATGGCTAGGAGGGTGAAGAGGGCTGAATCCCTCATCATCAGGGATGTCATCACCGTCGCGCCGGAGACAACGGTGGAGGAGCTTCTACGGATGATGGAGCAGCATCGCATTCACGGCTTCCCCGTCGTCGAGGACGACAACCGCCTTGTCGGCATCGTCACTTGGAGGGATGTCCGCCTGGCTGATCCACAGCTGAAGGTGAGAGATGTAATGACAACAGATGTCATAACAGCCACTGAGGACATAACTCTTGAGGATGCGAAGAGAATTCTGCATAGGCATCGGATAGAGAAACTCCCCATCGTCGATGAGGAGGGGCGTGTTAGAGGCCTCATAACTATGAGGGACATCACCCTGAAGGGGACATACCCCAACGCCGTGAGAGACGATCAGGGGAGGCTCATCTGCGCCGCTGCCATCTCCCCCTTCGACCTCCGCAGAGCGAAGGCCCTCGACAAATACGTCGACATACTCGTTGTCGACGTCGCCCATTTCCACAACAAGAACTGTTTCGAGGCGACAAAGAGGCTTCTAAAGGAGATCTCAGCTGAACTCATCGTAGGAAACATCGGAACCTATGAGGCCGCTGAAGACTGCTTAACAAAGCTGGATGGCATCGCGGGGCTTAGGGTCGGCATCGGAAGCGGCTCCATCTGCACCACCAGCATCGTCACCAGGGCGGGGTCGCCGACGCTTTACGCCGTCGCCCAGGCGGCCGACGCCATGAGAGATTATGGAGCTGATATACCCGTGATAGCTGATGGAGGCATACGGAACCCCGGCGATGTCGCCGTCGTCCTCGCCGTTGGAGCCTCATGCGTCATGATGGGGAACGTCTTCGCAGGCTGCACCGAGAGTCCGGGACGCCTCATCGCCCTCGAGGGCCGCTATTACAAGGAGTACTATGGGATGGGGAGTGCGGCAGCGAGGAAGAAGCGCTACGCCCTAGATCGCTATTCTCAGCCCTCGAAGACTATAACGGAGGGCGTTGAGGGCTGGGTTCCCTACCGTGGACCCGTCTCGGAGATCGTCGCCGAGTTCGTCGGCGGTCTTAAGGCCGCGATGGGCTATGTCGGAGCCCGAACCATACCCGAAATGTGGGAGAAGGCTAGGCTGGCTCTCGTCACCGAGAGGGGAGCTGATGAGCTGAAGCCTCATGACATCCTTCTACCCGGCTCGGAGAAGAGGCCCTAAAGGAGAACGATTTATCTCCCCCAGCCCCTATGCTAAATGACATGATTAGACGCGCCCTCATCAGCGTCTACGACAAGAGCGATCTCGAAATCCTCATCGATGCGCTTAAGCGTCTAAACGTCGAGATCGTCGCCTCCTCGGGGACGGCTAGGAGGATAAGGGAGCTTGGCTACGACAATGTCGTGGAGGTCTCAGCCTACACCGGGCAGCCGGAGAGTCCGAGGGGGCTTTTAAAGACCCTCCACCCCAAGATTCACGGCGGCATACTCCTGGATCCAGACAACCCTGAGGAGGGAGCCTATATGGCGCGCTATGGGATAGAGTCCTTCAACCTCGTCGTCGTGAATCTCTACCCCTTCGAGGAGGCTGCCTCGAGGGGTCTTGAGGCCCATGAGGTCGCCGAGTTTATAGATATTGGAGGCCCAGCGATGATTAGGGCTGCCGCCAAGGCTTCGATGCTGAGGGATGACATCGCCGTCGTCGTCGATCCCGCGCAGTATGGGGAGGTGGCTGAGGCCCTTAAGAAGTGGGGTAGGATACCAGATGATCTGAGGAGGCGTCTCACCCTAGAGGCCTTTAAGAGGACGTCTCGATATGATGAGATGATAGTCAGCTATCTGGAGGCCTTGGGATGGGGTCGATGAGGAAGCGTTACAGAACTCCAACCCCCGAGAGCTACCCCAGCGAGATCAGGCTGATCCTCGGGGGGAGGGAGCTCGTCTACGAGAAGGCGATGAGCCTAAGATATGGGGAGAACCCCCATCAGCCTGCCGCGCTATATAGACCGAGGAGTGCCTCCGCCATCGTCGGAGGATTAGAGCTGCTGAAGACTGGGAAGGGAGGTCTCAGCGAGACGAACGTGGAGGATGTGGATAACGCCCTCAACATATTGAAGTATTTCGAGGAGCCTGCCTGCGCCGTGATGAAGCATTTAAATCCCTCAGGCGTGGCCGCCGGTAGGCCTGGAGACCGCCTCAGAGACGTCTATATCAGGGCGAGAGACTGTGATAGGCAGGCAGCCTTCGGAAGCGTCGTCGCCTTCAACGTCGAGGTAGACGCCGAGACGGCGGAGGAGATAGTCTCAACCTTCGTGGAGGTCGTCGCAGCCCCAGCCTATGAGGAGGAGGCCTTGGAGATATTCCAGAGGCGTAAGAATCTGAGGGTTGTGAGGGTTGGTGACCCAAGGCTGCTTCCAAGATACATAGGAGACGAGGCCGATTATCCCCGCCTCAGGGTTCTGGCCGACGGCTCCATCATTCTCTCCACCCCCCTCTTAACCGGTGTTAGAGGCTCAGGGGATGTGAGGGTTGTAACCGAGAGGCAGCCAAGCGAGAGGGAGATGAGAGATCTCCTCTTCTCCTGGTATATCTGCATGAATGTCAGGAGCAACGCCATCGTCGTCTCCAGAGACCTAGCAACCCTCGGCGTCGGCACAGGTCAGCAGGATAGGGTGACAGCGGTAAGGCTGGCCCTGGAGAAGGCCGTGGCTCAGGGGCATGGCGATGAGCTTAGGGGAGCCGTCCTCGCCTCAGATGGCTTCTTCCCCTTCACCGACTCGATAGAGCTGATGGCTGAGTATGGCGTCACAGCCTGCATCCAGCCTGGAGGCTCCATCAGGGATAAGGAGGTCATAGCGGCCTGTAATGAGCATGGGATCGCCATGGTCTTCACCGATGAACGCTGCTTCCGACACTTCTAATATAAGGCCCAAAGCCTCTAGAAACGATTTCAAGAGCCTTAAGGGCCTGCAAGTTATACAGGGGCCTTTAAAGATCGAGTTTTCTCCATCGATGTATAAGCATATATGGATGAAGCTCTCCCCCTCTAAAGGCCCTCACCCTCCCCTAAATTGATGATGAAGGTGTAAAAAGGATAAAATGAGGCGGAGGGGGAGATCACCTTCGATGGGTGCCTACCGGAGGGCGGCGCTCTACCTCGCAGTCCTCCTCCTATCGGTCATAATGCTGACCTCCACCATCCACCTCCTCGGAGATCTCTCTAAGGTGGATCTAGGTGGATTGAGGATATGGAAGACGAGTAAGGCTAGCGTCGGGGAGGAGGGGCCTAGGAGGCGGGGTGGTGTCCCCGTCGAGACTCTTCCCTCCGGTGGAGGCGCCCTCTTCGAGATCCACATGCAGACGGGGACGAGGTATCTCCGATGTCAGGTTGGGGAGATATATGACGAAGGCGTGTGGCGTCCCCATGAGGGCTGTAGGGCCTTCCCCTATGAGGGGGGAGCCGTTGAGCATAATGTTTCCCTCCCCCTCCCCTATGAGGACTATATCTTCTACGTGAAGCCCCTCGTGAATCTCACCGGCTATATACCGGTCACCTTGAACGTTGAGAAGCTCGTATTCAACGGCGAGGTCTTTCACTACCCCTCACTCCAGGTCTTCTATACCGAGGGATTCTTCCCACAGATCTACTGGGTAACCCACAGGCATTATCAATACCCAAAGGAGGAGCTCTCGAAGGCTCGTGTGAAGCCTGTAGCTTACTGTCTACAACTTCCGGAGGAATTGGAAGAGAGGCTTAGAGAGCTAGCCCTCGAAGCCGTCGGCGATGCCTCAACTCCGTATGGGAAACTGAAGGCTCTGGAAGTATATCTCGAGGAGAACTATCTCTATGACGCCAACTACACGCCTCCACCCAGTAATTTAGATCCCGTAGAGTGGTTCTTATTCTATGAGCGGCGGGGAACCTGCAGCCACTTCAACTCCGCCCTCGCCCTGCTGGCTCGGGCCTTAGGCATACCTACTAGAGTTGTGATGGGCTATCTCATCTCTCCTGACGTTGAGTATCAGGTGGTGACGCCTAAGCAGGCTCACATCTATGTGGAGGCTCCCCTCGAGGGTTTAGGGTGGATCATCTTCGATGCCACTCCGGAGGAGACTAGGGAGTCTCCAGGTAAGTCCAGCCGTATTCCAACGGTGACGAATATTACGTGGTGTAGCCCCACGGCGCTTAGGGGTGGAAGCTTCATCGCCGTGGGGATCGTCGAGACTTTCAATGGGACTCCGGTCTCCGATATGGAGGTTCAGATCTTCCTGACGCCGAGTAAGAATGAGACGGGCCTCCTCGTAGGCGTGGGGATTGTTCACGACGGCCTCTTCAACATCACCTGTCGAGTTCCGCCGGAGGCTGATGTCGGCGACTATCACGTGATCGCGAGAGCTGTTGGCAACGCAGTCTATATGGAGTCTTGGAGCGATCCGAGGCTTAAGCTAATGTCGAGAACCGAGGTGGTGGTGGAGTCCTCCCATAGGGCCCATGTAGGTGAGGAGGCTGTCATCAGGGGGAGGGTTAAAGACCCCCTGACGGGTAAGCCAATAGCGAATATCACCCTCACCGTCGAGGTGGACGGTGAAACCTACATTGTGGAGACCGATGGAGAAGGATACTTCACCTTCACCTATATCCCGGAATCAGAGGGGGAGAAGACCGTCAGGTTTTCGATTCCGCCCTCCGAGTATTATCTACCATCGGAGGGGAGGGTCACCCTCCAGATAGAGCCTAGGAGAAGCTCCCCCATAGCGGTTCTACTCAGCTTCCCCAACAATCTAATAATAGCGACGGCTGGAGGCTTAATAGCCGTGGCGCTGATGATTGGGAGGAGGGGTAAGGAGGAGGCTCAGTCTGAGGAGAAGCCGGATGTAGAGGCGGAGCTCCCCCTAGAGGAGCCCCCCCTCACCTATGACACCTATAGGGAGGGAGTTGTAAAGCTCTATAATCGCCTATACATCAGGGTTAAGAGGCGATTCGGCGTAGGGGATAACCTGACGCCTCGAGAGCTCCAAGCCTTCCTCTTGAGGCATCTACCAGATGGAGCTGCATATCCACTTGAGGTTTTAATCTCGACCTTCGAAAAGGCCAACTATGGTGGGGTGGAGCCGACGGCTGGGGAGTTTGAGCGCTGTAGGGATGCCTTAGATGTCTTGATAGAGTTGATGGAACATGGGGATTAAGAGAGTCGTCATCAGGAACACCCTGCTCTACGCTTCCCTAGTGCTTCCCCTCCTCTGGGCCATGCTGATCTGGAGGCCAACCCTCGGGGAGTTCAGTTCAT
>CAZEET010000007.1:17709-19234 GCA_964511325.1 uncultured Candidatus Bathyarchaeia archaeon
CCCCTCCTCTGGGCCATGCTGATCTGGAGGCCAACCCTCGGGGAGTTCAGTTCATTGCTCCCAAATCTGCCCGCTAAGATGGCCTCCATGGAGCTCTCCCCCCTCTTCCTCTCCCTATTAGCCTCAGCCTCCACCTTCTACGCCGGCAGCATAATCGGAGCCGTCTTCGAGGGCAGCGCCAAGGAGCTCCTCGTCGGCAGCCTCTACGCAGCGAGCTTCGCCCTTCTCCTAAGCCTCCCCCTCATATATGCCCCAGGCTCGGGGGTCTATAGCTCCCTCGGCCTCTACATCCTCCTCTCCTTCCTCACCTTAATCCTATACAACGTCGCCTCCACCCTCCTGAAGCTTAGGGGCCTCCTATCCCTCAGGGCTCTCTCCGCCAGCGCCGCCATCTATATCGAGGGCCTTGCCATATCCAGGATCATCGACATCGCCCTTAGAAATCCCCCATCCCCGCTACCACCGGATCTCTCTAGGCTGCTCTACATGGCCATGACGGCCTCAGCCCTCCTCACCCTCCCCTCCGCCTTTAAGGGATCTAGGAGTAATACCCTGGCATCGATAGGTGAGGCCTCATCGAAGTATCATATCATAATCCCCTCCGCCATCGTTGCAGCCCTCTACTTCGGCTATTATAGGGAGAATCTGTCGACGCTTCTGCCGAGCCTCTCCCCCCTCTCACCCTATCTGGAGTGGATGGTGATCACAGCCCTAGCCGCCCTCGTCTATAGGGGCGCCAGGAAATCCATTGAGATTTCAGCCCTCGACAGGGTTGGGGATTGGGCTAGGCATATACAGGAGGTCTCCACCTATAGGGGTGAGAGGCTGTCGGAGCTGACATCGGCCATGGAGGAGTTCATAACTCAGGGTAGGAAGGAGAGGCTCATCCTACTCCTAAGCCTCATACTCCACGATGAGGGCTTAGGCGAAGGGGAGGTAGAGCAGATCCTCTCCCCCCTCCTAGAGCATAGAGATAGGCCCAAGCCTCTCCTCTCCGTCAAGGGACGAGTAGAATCCCTGGAGAGGAGGGACATCGAGAGGCGTAGCAGAGTTCTGGAGAGGGTGGTTGAGAGGATCACAACCCTAAGTCATATACCCATCAGCGTAGAGGAGGTAGAGGCAAGGTGAATGTTGAGAAGGTTAGGGATCTAGCCACGGCGATCCTGGACGAGGTGAATCGATTCTACGTTGGGAAGAGATTGATATTGAGGAAGCTTCTATCAGCCGCCCTCGCCAACGGCCACGTCCTCTTCGAGGATTACCCTGGACTTGGGAAGACGCTGCTCGCCAAGGCCCTGGCGCGGGTGACGGGATGCAGCTGGAGACGCATACAATTCACTCCGGATCTGATGCCGGCGGACATCCTTGGAACCAGGGTCTGGCGTATAAGGGAGGCCCGCTTCGTCCTGGAGAAGGGGCCTATCTTCACTAACATCCTATTGGCCGATGAGATCAATCGTTCACCGCCTAAGACTCAGTCAGCCCTGTTGGAGGCGATGGAGGAGCGTCAGGTCACCATAGAGGG
>CAZEET010000008.1:0-18912 GCA_964511325.1 uncultured Candidatus Bathyarchaeia archaeon
GCTCCGCAGGCCGTCGCTCTGTCCAAGCTGAGCCACGGGCCCAGCCCCGTTTCTGGAAAGGAGGCCGATTCCAGCCCCGTCAAAATTTGACAAATTTTGACAAAATTTGACGCGGTAGACGGGACTGACCGGCCCCAAGTAGCATCTCTTACCCCGGCCGTGATAAATAAATCTGTAGCTCCGCCCCCTGACCTCATAGACTCTCTCGTAGCCCAGCCCGCCGCAACGGGGACAAGCCACTAACTCCGGTGCCGACATCACTCTCCGAGCTAAAGTAGGCGCCTCATCTATTTAAAGCTTTGATTTTGGTTGTTTTGTCTTAACGACCTCAATTGTTGGTTAAATTATGGTGTGGTGGGCCTGGTCATCAAGGGTCATCGAGAGTGGGCTCCACCCTGAACCAGTTTCGGTTTTTCCGCTTTCTCTGGTTACCATCGCTGACCATGCCATTCTTCCCGCCTCTCTTCTCAAACGTGACTGCTCCAATTTTCATACGCATCGATTGCTGTTCTCTCGCCTCTCTTCCTAGAGACATGCGAGGGTCATCAGAAGCCAACCCTATGTCTGTCTGATGGGGAACGTGGATCACGCTAGAACCATGCTTTACGGCACTAAGCTGGACGTCTACAAGGAAGCCAAATCATGCTTAAGGGAAGGAGGACCCAGAGGCTTCATCTTGTCAACGGGGTGTGAAATTCCCTTCAATGCACCGCTAGATAACATTAGAACTCTGTACGAGGTTGTATGCGAGGGATGACCTACTGATGAATAGGGAGGCGAATAAAAGAATAATGAGTGATGCTACACTCGGGTCCAAAGGTTTTGAAAGAAAGCCGGAAAGGTACCTTTCAGGTCTAAATGCCATCCCCCCATTTACTTTTATACGTTCAGACTGCTTACCGCATAATCGACCATGAGGTGGGATTACGTCCTGTATGGGCTGGCGGTGGTGTGCCTTGCTCTCGCTGGATGCGCGCAGGTGCACTGCCCCGCGGCTCCGATGAGCACGGCCATAATGGCCGTGATAGGGGTCGTGTTGGCGGTCGTGGGCTACGTGAAGAGGCCGAAGAAGTAGGCAGACCCCGGCTCCGCCTAAGGAGGAGGTGCCCCCCGAATCTCTTGCGAGGGTAAGGGGCTGGCAGGTGAGGGGTAAGGCCGGTCTCAGGACAGAGGGTCCAGTGTACGAGAAGACTAGGGAGATTGTCGAGAAGGTTCTGGGATCCCAAGTTGCTAGGGATGCTGAAGGGAGCTTTGGCCATCTCAAGCATCTCGGCTGTAACCTTCTCATCCGCCTCCAAACAAGATCACGGAACCCTTGTTCTCAGCAAGTTTTAGCGACCTCTAGTATCTCATCCTCTATAATCTTGCCACAGAACTGACATTTAATTGCCTCGGAATCGTCGTCTAACATCTTCACCATTCTCCCTTAAACTACATTAAGCTTTCAATTCTCTCTTTGAGATTCTCGTGTGCGCCTGCTGAAGCTGATGGCCAGCCACAGGTTCTTTCAATTCTCTTTGTGAGATTCTGCACGGCCTGTTGTAGGCCATCGCCTCCTCAAGGTTTATCCTCTTTCAATTCTCTTTGTGAGATTCTAGCAGAATCGACGAGTGGGGGTGGATGGAAGATTATAAGACTTTCAATTCTCTTTGTGAGATTCCCGAATCGGCACTGTTTGTTGCATCTAACTATCTCCACCCACCTTTCAATTCTCTTTGTGAGATTCTCTGGGAAGCGTGTTGATGACCTGCCTGATGGCGTTTATATCTTTCAATTCTCTTTGTGAGATTCTAAATGGCTGTATAATGGGTTTAGCTGGGTTGCTAAGGTCGCTTTCAATTCTCTTTGTGAGATTCGGGAATATAAGTTTAGAGACGTTAAGGTTCCTGAGAGTTTCACTTTCAATTCTCTTTGTGAGATTCGAAGCCCTTGAGACCCTGGGGTTCTCGTCCACCGCTGGTACTTTCAATTCTCTTTGTGAGATTCAAATGCTGTACTTGACGTTGGTGGCAAAATACACATAAAAACTTTCAATTCTCTTTGTGAGATTCGGGAGCTTGTCGAAGTGGGTGACAAGTACGTGAGGTACTTCGCTTTCAATTCTCTTTGTGAGATTCCTATGACCCCCCATCGGAGCATCCACCTTGCGTCTATCCCTTTCAATTCTCTTTGTGAGATTCAGACATTCTACTATGCACCAAAGGTGTATGACATAGCAGACTTTCAATTCTCTTTGTGAGATTCGGTGGCTTTATCACGCTAGGATAACTGCTGAGAAGGTTGTTCTTTCAATTCTCTTTGTGAGATTCGAAAGTCTTGGTAGCTACATTTGGGGAGCGTTTCTTAACTTTCAATTCTCTTTGTGAGATTCCCCCACATAGAACCCCAAGCCCACGTTATAGCCTAGCTATTCTTTCAATTCTCTTTGTGAGATTCATGATAGCCCTGATGTACCTAAACCTTGAAAAGCTACGAAACTTTCAATTCTCTTTGTGAGATTCCCGGGCAACCCGCCCACGTCAGTCGGTTCGGCACGCCGACACTTTCAATTCTCTTTGTGAGATTCTCAGGCTGAGACTGAAGAGGGCTGGCCTGAAGCTTCACTCTTTCAATTCTCTTTGTGAGATTCCAAGGCCTTTATCTCCCTGTCGGACAGGGCACGGCTGTAGATGCTTTCAATTCTCTTTGTGAGATTCGGTTATGGGAGGTATTCGCTATTAGGGTACGCTATGCCATAGCTTTCAATTCTCTTTGTGAGATTCTTTTGGCTTCGGGTAACTTCTCAAGACTTTTATAGCTCACTTTCAATTCTCTTTGTGAGATTCCCGCTTGTATTCGTCGTTATTGTGTTGTTCCTCATCCTTTCAATTCTCTTTGTGAGATTCTGGGCTACAGCGACAAACTCATCAACGGCTACATAGACACTTTCAATTCTCTTTGTGAGATTCCTTGAGAGTTCTCCTCGGTGTCCTAAGTGTGGTAGGGCTACTTTCAATTCTCTTTGTGAGATTCATTATCCAGGGTGGAGAGTAGTATTCGACTTGTATTCCGCTTTCAATTCTCTTTGTGAGATTCCACAGCGTTTACGTCAGGTTGCACACGAAGCCCCTCACTTTCAATTCTCTTTGTGAGATTCTCCCTCCTCAGAGGGCCATATCTGCTTCTCGCCGTAGAAGACTTTCAATTCTCTTTGTGAGATTCTACGGATTTCGCCCTCGACCACACGGTCAACCCACTCTCTTTCAATTCTCTTTGTGAGATTCGGCTGGGGGCTTAGCCCCCCCAAGCCCCTAAAGTAGCAGCTTTCAATTCTCTTTGTGAGATTCCAACATTCATGTATTTGTCATACCATCTCGCTATCCATAACTTTCAATTCTCTTTGTGAGATTCAACCGATTTACCCATATCGGTGTCTATACGGGCTGATAATCACTTTCAATTCTCTTTGTGAGATTCGATTGCGATTTGGGTCTACAACATGTTCGCAAACATCGTGACTTTCAATTCTCTTTGTGAGATTCCTTTATCCCAGAGACTCTCGAACCACTCCTGAACTGCGTCGACTTTCAATTCTCTTTGTGAGATTCAGACCCCTTTCCTGGGGTCTTTAGTTCGGTTTTGGCTGGAAAACCGTATAAATTTTTCGACTCGCTTCGTGAGTGCCTGATCGGACGGGGGGTATATAAATGCTCACGAAGCCTCATTTTATCTTGATGTTCTTCCTCGACAAGCTTGACTTAGACAGGAGGTTCAGGGTTTTAAGGGTGGAGCTGAGTCAGGTGGGCATCGAGGATGAGCTCAGGGGGTGGTCTTTCGAAAGCGGTCTCGTTAAGCCCTCCAGCAGCATGCTCCTCAGCGTCAGTGAGCTGGCTTCGAGGTACTGCCCGACTATGAGGGACCTTTACCTGCGTAGGGTTCTCAGGATAAAGCCCCCGCCGAACGTCAAGATGACCAGGGGGATAGCGTTCCACGAAGTCTGTAGAAGAGTCGTCCACGAGGTTAAGAAGATGCTTTTCGAAACACAGAGCGGAGTCCCAGGTTATGAGATAGTAAACAGGCTCCTCCCGGACGCAAACCGCATCGCGGACGAAGCCGTAACCGAGGCTGAGGGGAGGACGACAAAGCTAAGTCCCAAAGACCGTAGAACGCTCGTGGAGGAAACAGCCTCACTCTACAAGTTTCTCGTGATTCAGGCTGCAGCCAAGGTTGACCAGGCTCTATCCAAGTACACACACGCAACCTCGGACTCGATAATCAACGTGGCCATACCCCCAGTGATAGAGCGCAAAGTAGATGGAAGCCTGGTGGGCCTAAGCAGGGAACTCAGCGTAGACATATACACGCCTTACAACGCCGTAGCCGACCTGAAGACAGGAGAAGTGAGGAGCTTCCACCCCTATACCGTGACAGGGTACGCGTTAGCCCTGGAGGCTGAGGACAACATACCGGTAAACTACGGCATAATCACGTACGTCAAGGTCATCAAATCCGTTCCGAGATTTAAGATAAAGTGCTTTGTAATCGGAAACGAGCTCCGCAGGGAATTCCTGGAGCTCCGGGAGGAAGCCTACACAATACTGGAGGTCGGCAGGGACCCCGGTAGACCCTCCAGATGCCCGAGATACTGCCCTTACTACCCCGTCTGCGTGGAGGGAGAGGCTTGAGGCTCGTGGTGAATAAGCCCGGCCTGTTCGTCGGAGTCAAGAGCGGCATGATAGTTGTCAGGGAGGGTGGGAAGAAGATAGCCGAGGTAGCTCCATCGCAGATAACGAGGGTGGTGGTGACGACGAGGGGCGCCACACTTTCCACAGCCCTGCTGAGGCTGTTAGCCAGACACAGGATACCGTTGATAGTCTTGTCTGGAACAGGCTTCCCATCAGCAAAGATGCTGCCGGTCAGAGGGGGGGCTATAAAGCTGAAGAGAAGCCAATACGAGGCACAGAGGAGGGAGAAGGGGCTACACCTCGCCAAGAGGTTCGCCTGGGGTAAGGTAGTAAACCAGAAGGCAATAGTCTACCACGCTGGGAGGGCGAGGCTGAAGACGAAGAAGAGCTCCGCCAAAAGACTGTTGGAGGCAGCCGCAGCCATATCGGGGATAGCCGAGAAAATAAGACTTTATGAAGGTGAAGACCTGGAAGACTGTCGCATGGACATAATGAGGCTGGAGGCTGAGGCTGCAGAGATATACTGGAGCGTCTTCCAGGAGCTCCTACCCGAAGGTGTGGAGTTCCCGGGAAGGAAGAAACGCTTCGACAGACCCGGAGACCCCACGAACATCCTCCTCAACTACGGTTATGGGCTACTAGCCAGCGAGGTACTGATAGCCCTGGAATACGTGGGCTTCGAGCCCTACGTAGGCTTCCTCCACAAAGACTCGCCAAGGAGACCGGCTCTAGCCATGGACCTCATGGAGGAGTTCAGGCAGCCCATCGTGGACAGAGTCGTGTTGAGATTGCTAAGAACGACGGATGTAGACAGGATTTTAGAGAATGGTAGACTGACCAGGGATGGTAGGCTGGAGCTCGTCAGGGCATTCTACAGGAGGCTGGATGAAACGTACACATTCAAACGGAGGAGCCTGCCGCTCGGAGACCACATCCTGCTCCAAGCCAGGAGGATGGCACTTTACCTCTTAGACAGAGCTCCAGGATACGACCCATTCACCATGAGATGACACCCAAAATGCACACGCTAGTCATCTACGACATAGCAGAAGACGACGTGAGGATGAAAGTCAGTGATGTCTGTAAGCGGTTCGGCCTAACCAGAATACAGAAGAGCGCATTCATGGGGTGGCTCACGAGCTCGGCCAGGAAGGAGCTAACGGTAGCCCTCAGGAGGGTGTTTGACGACGCTACGGGGAACATACAGATATTCGTCATATGCAGAGCCGACCTATCGCTCAGGAAGGTCATAGGCAAGCCCTACGAAGAATACAGCAGAGAAGCCGGTGAGGTCCTTGTCTGAGGACCTCATACCCGTAACCTGGATAAAACAGTATCACTTCTGTCCCAGAATAGTGTACTTCATCAGCGTGCCGGGGGCAACGGAACGGACAACCGAGAGCATGCTCGAGGGCAGAGAGAAGCATAGAAGGGAGGATATGATGGAGAAAAAGCGTAAAACTTTGACCGGAGACAGGAAGACGAAAGTTGAGAGACGTTGGACAAAGCTTCACGTATCATCGGACAGGCTGGGCCTCGTGGGCACGGTGGACGAGGTTGTTGAGATAGACGGGGAGCTCGCCGTAGTCGAGATGAAACATTCAGAACCGCCGAAGAAGCCTCCAAAACACCACCTATACCAAGCAGTCGCCTACACCATGCTAGCGGAAGAAGCCCTCGCAAGGCCCGTCAGAAAGATAATCTTCGTGTACATGCCTTCAGGCAAGAAGTTCACGGTCGACGTAACCGACGCCATGAGGAAGCACGTCATGTGGACCGTGCGAAGGATAAGGAGAATAGAAAGCGAATCTTTCATCCCGCCATACAGACCAAGAAGAGCGTGTCAGGGATGCGGATGGGCTTGGATATGCAGAAAGGTCTAATAAGGAAGCTCAGGTTCTAGGGTTGGGGGCTGCGAGTTTGATAGATGCGCTCGTGATGACGTTAGGATTCGAGCCCGGCCCGCTCGTAAGCGCCATGGCCGCGAATGCCGCCGAAGGCTTTGAGCCGGGTGCTGAGATCGTGGTGTTCGCGCCTAGCTTCAAGGATGAGAGGGCCGAGAGGGCCTGGAGGGAGCTTCAAAACATCTTTAGCATGATGAAACTCAGAGACGTGAGCTTGCGCAGGCTCGTCATAGATCTGAGCGATTTTACGTCGGCCGTGTTGCAAGTGAAGAATGTATTTACCGGCCTGAGGGAGAGGCGCGTGAAGATTTCCCTGACCGGAGGCATGAGGGCTCTCATATTAGCGGTGTTCGTGGCCTACCTGACCACTAAGTGGGAGCAAGTCCCAGAGGTAGAGGTATTCTTGGAGGGCAGGGGGGAGGCCCTCAAGATACCACGCCTGGCGGCCGCTCTGGGGCCGAGGGTTAGCGAGCGCAAGCTGAAGGTTCTAGACTTCATGCGCCCCGGCAGTGCCTACAGGATAGGTGATTTGGCTGGCCTTCTCCCCCAGGAGAGAAGCACCATTTACAGGCACCTCAAGAGCTTGGCCGAGGCGGGCTTGGTCGAGCGCGTAGATGGGGCATTCAAGATTACGGATCTAGGGCTCATGCTGAGGAATGTGGGATAGTGTTGCAGAAAATTGCACTTCCCGTGTAATAAATTTCACATCCGTGTACCAAAAAGCTTATAACACTGCCAAACTAGACTATAGCTAGAGCTGGGGGGGAGTAGTAAGGTGGAGCTCCTGGACATCGCGAGGCAACTGCTGACCACTAGGGGCCGCGTGCTCGACCGCTGGATCCGCTACCTCGCTGCCTACAAGGTCATCGAGGGTAACCTCTCCCTCTTCGATAAGCTGGCCCGCTGCCGCGACCTGAGGGAGTTCCAGGACGCGCTCTACGAGGCAGCCCGCGTCAAGGACAGGGTGATGGCCAAGCTGAAGGAGGACCTGGCGAGGGGGGAGCTCCAGCTGAGCAGGCAGCCCGAGGACTTCGAGGTGGACGATAAGGACCTGAAAGAACTCGTGGAGCTGGCCACGGCCAGCGAGAAGGCACCCCGCGTGGTGGGCTCCCTCGTAGCCTCCTTCGCCTTGCTACACCCTGAGCCCAGGAGGGTGAGCAGGCCATGACGTATGTGCGCGTAACCGGCCGAGCCATCGTGAACCTCCACAGCGCGAACGCGGAGGGAGCCGTGGGCAACTACATGGCCCTCTCCAAGATGTACATCGTGCGCAGGACGGACAACTCCGCGAAGCCCTACGAGATAGCCGAGGACGTGGTCGTGTCGGGCAACATGCTGAAGCACTGGCACGCGGTCAAGACAGTAGAGCGGCTAGTGGAGACGGGCTACCAGGGCCTCTGTGATTTCTGCCGCCGTTTCGTGATGTTCAGGTCGCCAGACAAGGATGTGGAAACGGAAGAGGGTTTCATCAGACGGTGCGCGATCGAGGACCTGCACGGCTTTCTTCAGCCTGACCAACAGATACGTCGCGAGAGCATAGTGAAGTTCGCGTTCATGCTGCCTGTCGAGGACCTGAGGGCTGAGTACGCGGCCATCACGCACAACAGGGTTGTCCTAGCGCCGGAGGGCAAGATACAGGCCGAGGAGGCCATGATGATCTTCAAGCGCGAGTATGCAAGTGGCCTCTACGGCTTCGCCTGCACTATGGACCTGGCTTACGTGGGCGTGCCCCTAGCGAACCCGGTGGAGCCCGTCCTGAGCGTGGATGAGCGCAAGCTGAGGGCCAAGGCCGCTATGCTGGCTCTGGCGGACCTGCTCACCGGCCGCTTCGGTGCTGCCAGCTCGCGCGCCCTGCCCGTGATGCTGACCACGGAACTCATCTGCGCCGTGGCCAAGCAGCCCCTGCCCAACCTAGTCCATGGCTTCTTCAAGGACTACGCTGACGAGAGCGCCCGCACCCTCAAGGCCGCGTTGGACTCGGGCCTCGTGAGGGACCTGAGGGTCTTCGCCGTAGGTGATGTGCCCGCCAAGGCGCTCGCCGTCCTGCCTGAGGACGTGGTTACGGTCGTGGAGTCGCCTGTGGAGGCTGTGGTGAAGGCAACGGAGGTCGTGGAGGCATGGTTAAGCTGATGGTAGCCCGCCTCCGCCTTCCCATTTTTTCTGTTAAGCACCCAGAAGCCTTCCAAGTCAGGTCAAGCTTACCTGTGCCACAGCCTTCCTCCCTGGTGGGCCTATTGGCCTACTGCCTGGGCGTAGCGAAAGGCTGGGGCACGGCCGCGCTTGAGCGCGTGAGGGAGTGGGTGAGGGAGGGAAAGCTCCTGGCCGCTAGGGCCTCCCTAGCCAGGGATCAGCCTCCGCTAGTCGTCTCACCGGTCGTCCTTAGGCGCTTTAGAGTAGTGGACAAGGCCCACGAGGCCAAGGGCAGGGGGGAGGCCAAGCCCATAGAGAGGCTGGGCGACTCAATTCGCTCGGGGAATTTCCCCGGCGCTAAGCTGATGGTCGAGGTCGAGCTCACGGATGCCTTCTACCGGGAATACGTGATGGGCTACGAGCTTCTCTGCGCCTGGGCGCTGGACGAGGCCCTAGGCGTGGATCCCGGATGTCTCTACCTGGCCCAGAGGCTGGGCGATACCGAGTCGCTCTGTACGGTGTTAGAGGTAAAGGCCGAGGAGGCGGAGGTGGGCGAGGAGGAGGACGTGAGGACAAGCTTTCCCACACCCATGGAAAAGCTGACCGAGCCCGTCAGGGGCTCTTACACGGTGGCTAGAATGTGTGATGAGGGGCGGCAGCTGAGACCCTACGTGCTTCCCTGCGAGCTAGCGATGGAGAAGGTGGAGGGCGGCTTCATAACTCTGGTGAGGCCCTCAGAGGTGGAGGTGCACTACGAGGAGCCCGTCGGGGTAATCAGGAGCGAAAGCGGGCTGGCCCTCACGGCCTTCTGGCCCAGGACGGGCAGGGCCAGAAGGCGGAGGAGGGGGAGAGCATGACCGTGGAGCTCTACACGCCGGGCCACGGCCTCTACACGGACACCCTCATCCTCTATGGTCTGACCCTGCCCTTGTGCGAGGTGCTTGGGCAAGAGGAAGGCGAAATACAGGCCGAGCTAATCAGGGCCTGGAGCGTGGGCGGCTTCTACAGGCTTGAGGTGCGAGTAGCTGATCACGGTGAACTGGCGGATCTCATAGCCAGCTATGCGACCGACATGGAGGACCGGATGGTCGAGGAGCTCACGAGAGGTCCGCTCGGCTTCTTCACGGAGGGCGATGTAGGTGTTTTCACCCAGGCTCTCACAGACACGGGAGGCCTAGCCGATTACCTGCGGAGGTTGAGCGCGCCAGGGCATGCCGAGCGAGCTGGAG
Organism: uncultured Candidatus Bathyarchaeia archaeon; assembly: GCA_964511325.1. Classification (GTDB taxonomy): domain Archaea; phylum Thermoproteota; class Bathyarchaeia; order TCS64; family B23; genus B23. The sequence continues at coordinate 9,928 of CAZEET010000008.1, forward strand.
AAGGTCGCGAGGGCCGTGGGAGGTGGAAAACCGTGAAGCTCCCCCTCATGCCCATGGCCGGCAAATACTTGCATCGCGACCTCACGGAGGTGAGTAAATACCCGCAGGCACAGTATAAGGCCTGTGGATACTGTTGCGCTCTCGCGGCCCTGGGGCTCCTTGAGGCATCCTTCCCCATCCTGGGGCGCGGCAGGGAGTGGAACAGGGTGATCACTATCCTGGCCTTCGACGGCTTCACGGATGCTCGCTACTTCGACCTACTGGCGGCATACCACATTAAGGACTGGGAGGAGTTCTACCACAAGCTACTGAATGTGGGAGCAAGGAGGGGGGCCACGGGCGCGGCAGCTCAACTGCCCCTCAGGGTGCTAATGAAGCTCGTGGTAGCCCTCTTCTCGCCTGGCCTGGTGAGGGCCATGACCGTAGCCCAGGCCCGCTGGCGCGTGTTGGGCGCTAACCTCGCTGGCAGGCCGAAGGCCCCGCAGGTGAGAGGCTACCAGGAGTTGGAGATCACGGCCCTCGTCCACGGTCTGGATACGCTCTACGAGCGCGGCTTCATAGCCTTCTCGGAGCTCTTCCCCTTCGTCCGCGCCCTCATAGAGGCGGGTGAGGTAGATGCCCTCGAGTCCTTCTTGGATTTCGTGGCTAGTAGGAGCCTTGGGGATCTCTACCTCTTCGCCAGGGGAGCCTTCTCCACGCTGGAGCGGATGAGGATGGGGCGAGAGCCTGAGAAGAGGAAGCTGTGGAAAGAGGCTGTGCGGAGGATGCGTAAGTGCCAGGAGGCAGCCAACCTGCTCCTCACGGCCTGAGGCCCTGGAGGGCAATAGAGGATGACCCAGCCTGCTGAGTCCAAGCCGAACTACTGGGAGCAGGTGAAGGCCATAGTGGAGCGGAAGAAGCGTTCCCTCATGAAATACCGCTTCTTCGGGGAGGCCTGGGAGGCCCTCGCTGCTGGCCGGGAGCTCGTGCTCCTGGAGGCGCCGACTGGCTGTGGCAAGACGGAGGCCGTCTCCGTGCCCTTCATGGCCCAGCTGGCGGGGGGCGAGCCCGAGTGGGCCTCTCTCATCTACGTCCTGCCCACGCGCTCGCTGGCCGGTGCTATGAGGGATAGGCTATCCGAGGGCCTGGCCTGGCTAGGCGCCCGGGCGGCCACGGTAACTATTGATTACGGTGAGCTCATCTCGGCCAAGCCCTACCTAGAGGGCGACCTGGTTATCACAACCTACGACACCCTGCTCTACACCTTCTACGGCTTCAGGACCTTTGGCTACCACCTCCTCCTGCCCGTGGGGAAGGTAGCACTCTCCCTGGTCGTCATGGACGAGGTGCAACTGCTCCAGGACACCTCCTGGTTCTCGGCCAGCCTCCTCCCAGCGCACATCAAGTGCCTGCTGGACCTGGGTGCCCAGCTGGTGGTCATGACGGCTACCATGCCCCCGCCCCTACGGGAGGAGATCGAAAGGAGGTGCCGCGGGAAGCAGGTGGAGCTGGTGAGCACCGACGAGAGGCCCAGCAGGGGCACCATAAAGGCGCCTGAGATACGCAGGGGCTCTCTGCCCTCGGATGACAAGGATCTGGCGGAAGAGCTTGAGGACAAGAGGCTCCCGCTCCTAGTAGTCGTGAACAAGGTGGAGAAGGCCGTTCGCATCTACCAGGCTATGTTGAAGCTGAGACGCTCTGGTTTCCTTCCTGAGGAGACCAAAGTGCTCCTGCTGCACTCAAGGCTCAGGAAGGGCTTCAGGAGCACGGTCGAGGAGGAGCTCCACCGGTTGGATAAGGAGGGCTTTGAGGACTTGGTGCTCGTAGCCACGCAGGTGGTGGAGGCAGGCCTGGACTTCAACTTCGCCACCCTCCTGACCGAGATCTCGCCCGTGGACTCGCTCGTGCAACGCATCGGGAGGCTGGCCAGGAGAGAGGGAAGCCGAGGGGAAGCTCTCATCTTCCTTGACAAGGAGGCCTGTGAGGGCGTTTACCCGGAGGAAGTGGTCGAAGCCACGCTGGAGGCCATCGAGGGCCGGGAGAGCTTACTCGCTGAGGCGGCATCGAGCGTTAAGGCGGCCTCAGAGCTACTGGAGGATGTCTATAAGCAAGAGGTGGTGGATAAACTAGTGAAGAAGGCTGGCGTCGGAGAACTGATTAGCAAGGTCATGAGCTTCATCGTCGGGTTCAAGAGATCGCTTCCCTTCATGAGGCCTGGAGAGCAGATACGCAGGAATCTGCTCCGCCTGGGCCTGGAGGTGAAGTGCTGGCTAGCTCCAGATGAAGGCAAGTATGAAGCCCTCATGACCGGGGGAGAGGTGGAGGACTCAATGCTCAACTTCAGGTCCAACTTAGTCAGCCTCTCCGTGGCCCAGCGGCCGGGCGGGCGTATCAAAGTGCCATCAGCCCTCGTGCACAAGAAGAATGGAAAGAGCTTCTTGGCCAGGCTGAACATCACGGTAGGAAAGCGGGATGAAGAGGAGAGACGCGTATACCTCCAGGTCGAAAAGGTCGAAGCCCGACCGAATGAGATAGTCAAAGGAGCTGAGACAGCCATCTTCCTGCTCAACCCGGACTTCTACGAGCGCATCAGGGACATCGAGCTTGGGGTGGTGAGGCCCTGGTGAGGCCTCCTCGCGAGTGCATCATTTTGGCCCGGGAGCTAGGCCTCGCTGAGCCCCCATGCGAGAGGTGCGTGGCGGAGCGCTTCTTCTCCTACTGGCGCAGGAGGGAAGGCGAGCCCAGGGTGCCCGCTGGTTGCTGGGTGGCTCACACGGCTCTCACGGCCCTTGAGTGCACCAGGATGAGGGCTCGGCTGGAGAAGGCCGTGCGGAGGATGGGACTCACATGGGCTGATGTGGAGAAGCTAGCCGTGCTCCACGATGTCGGGAAGCTCTCGGAGGCTTACGGCTATGGCTTCAGGAGGCTGATGCATAACGTCCTCTCGGCCGTGGTGGCTTACCGTGCCTGCGAGAGAAACATAGCCATCGTGAGGGCCGTCTTTCTCCACCACGAGGCCTTCCACTGGAGGGACCTGTATAGACTGGGCGTTTACCAACATCTCTCAGACAGTCTATCAAGCGAGATGAAGCGGCTTGTGGGAAAGGGGTTCAGGTTACGTGATGGATATGTATTGGCCTTGGAGAACCTGGCGGACTTGCTTGATTACATGGAGATGGAGAGCGTACGCCCTGTTTTGGCCGCTATCGCTGAAGAAGGCTTTTACCAGATGGAGTCTAGTGAGCTGGAACGCAAGCTCGGTAGGTTCAGGCCGATGGAGATGACCCTCTACTGGATCCTATACTTCGCGGACAACAGGGCCGCAAGCGCTAGGGAGACCTCAAAGGCCTACTGGCTAGACGCGGTCAGGAGGCTACCTGAGGAGGCCAAAAGGCCGGCTGAGCTAGCGGACCGAATACTTGAGCTGAGGGGGCGCCTGGCGTACATCTCCCTTACGATCCTTCCCAATTTAAGAGGGGGTGAGGAAAGTTCTCGCCCCTCACCTTGCTCTGGCTGATAATAGGGCCGCATCTGCCCGAGGGGGGGTTAGATGTCCTACTGGGTCAGGTCGCTTAGAAGTCTCTCTGAGCTCTCGAGAGACCCGTCCAGACTAGCAGATGCTATACTTAAGAGCGCGAGACGCCCCGACATAACGCTCACTAGGATACCGGGGGTATAGGGGTTGCCTATAACTGTCATAAACCTGAAGTTCGAGGTGAAGGAACCAGTAGTTTTTGGGAGCTTTTCAGGCTTTTCCTCAAGAGGTCTCTTCTACGAGCTCGTTAAACGAGCTGATGAGAGCTATGCTGAGGATCTACACTCCTCTAAGAGGCTCGCCCCGTTTTCTACTTCTCCCATAATCCGTCTAAGCCCCGGAGGGCCTAAGATCGTCTATAGGGCTCTTCCTCAGGACTCCATGTGCATGGTCAGGTTTGTGGTATTCGACGAGGAGCTGACTAAGATGGTTTTGGACTCCCTCTTACGGGGAAACGAATCCTTAAGGCTTCTAGACGCAGAGATGAACGTCGTCGACGTTTCAGTCTCCCATGTGGAATACTCCGAGTTTCTTGAAAAGGCTTCTCCGGTCAAGAGAATGGTTGTTAAATTCATTACGCCCACGTTCTTCAGGTTCTCCCCATTGTTAGCCTCAACGATTTTCCCGTCCAGGAAACCTGCCGGAGGCGTCAGCAGATCCAGAATCGAAAAGGCAAGGAGATTCTACCCTGTTCCCGAGCCCATGTTGATGATAAGAAGCCTCGTCAGACTTTGGAGATCCTTCGCTAACAAACCTTTCAACTACTCTGACTACTTGTCGTGGATATCCTCCATGGGTGTGTCGTTGGCCGGCTATCCTAGAGGCATAAGGACGAGGAGACTGTATGAACACGTCACAACGAAGAAATTCGTCGTGGGCTTCGTCGGGAGCGTAAACTTCAGCGTACCAGAAGACCTGTACATCAAGAAGTGGGCTAGAATAACAGACGCTTTACTCAGGTTCGCAGAATACAGCAACGTCGGAGGTGGAAGAACAGCTGGCTTCGGAATGGTAAGATACCTTCCAAAAGAGTATTATACCTAAAAGAAGCTAGCTCTAACGTAGGCCACCAAACAAGATCCGTTACAAACCTCTTGATGACCCTCATCAGTCATCTGTAGCGCAAAGGCCATCAATCACCGATGTTCGCATGGGAGATCCATAGGGGGTTACATGAAACCTACATCCCCAAAATAGGGAGGCTTAGCGGGGTTGCGTGACCGAAGGTCACGAACCGTATGTTCCCACGATCCCTTTTCACACAATATTAACCCTCCTTCAGGGTAGCGGCCTCCTCACGACCACTCTTCCATCCCTCAGCTCGCAGACGACCTCCCAGCCCTCCTCGACTATGGTGGTTACTTCAACGCCAAGAGAACAAAAAAAGAGGGGGATTTTTGCGGGTGATATCCCATCCGTCTTCGGTTCGAGTTTAGGCTGCGGCGGAGCTCTACCTTCCTCAAGCTTACCTCACGATGTCTAGACATCAAGACATCTTTGCACAATACCCGCACTGCTGTGTCGCACGCCCGTATGTGTGTCTGTATCGCGAGCTCGCAGCACAGCAGAGCGGGTGAAAGTTTATATAGGCCCCCCGCCGCCAGCCCAGCTTGGCCATGCCTGACCGGACGAAGTGGGCTGGAGGTGAGGGGCCGAGTTGGGTAGGGCAATAGACTGTATAAAAGGTTTTCCACGGCCGCTTTCGATCGGCGAGGTCTACGAGGTCTTAGGCAACAGTGGGGTCAACCCGCGCAGCCCGTACGACTGCGGCTTCGGATACTGCTCACTGTGCGATGGGTGGTGGCGGCTCGACGAGGTGCCTCGGACCCGCATGGGGTGGCCGCTATGCCCTGTGCACAGGGTGATGCTTAGACTGAGGACAAAGGCAGCTCGGCGGAGCTGGAAGCCCGTCCACGGCCCCAAGACGTACCCAGAGGTGTTCTTGGATGAGTAGCCGCGAGGTCCGCTGCAGGGTCACGAAGGATGGCTGGGTTTTCGAGGCAGGTGAATTTAGGGCGGAGAAGGCTGTGGGGCCTTTCATGCCTGACGAGGTGCCCGTGAAGGAGGTGGCCGAGAGGCTGGGTGTCTCGGTCGTGGATGTGGCGGTGGCGATGGCCCGCGCCAGGTTCCCCGGCCGGCCTGTGAAGGTCGAGTTCGACCCGTCGGACGCTGAGGCAATCAGATTGACGGACGTCGGGGCGAGGCATGTTGGCAGGAAGGTTAGGTTCAGGGCGTTCATCGCCGCTGAGGGGGCATGGTCGGCCGTCCCGAGGCACGTCAGGGTGGGCTGCGGCTGCGACGCCGCCCCCGTCTACGACCTGTCGAAGGCCGAGAACTACAGGCTTCTCAGAGACTACCTGCTCAGGCCCTACGAGACATACAAATGTCCGAGCTGCAAGAGGCGGGGCAGGCTCAAGCCCGTCGAAGGCGAGGGCGCCGAATGGATTGATTGTGTTAAGCTACGGGTCAGGCCAGTTGCCGAGGAAGCCGACCCGGAGAGGCTACACAAGACGCTGATGATCTACCTCGTCGGTCAGAGGGCTCCAGTCAAGAAGGAGGCCGAGCTGTGCGGATACGTCGAAGCCGGCCGTGGAGGAGTCTTGACGGCGGTGTGCTTCACAGCTGAGCCTGCTGAAGCCGAACCCGTCTTCACCGAGGAGGACTTCAAGGAGTTCAAGAAGTTCTCGAAGCTCTCCGAAGAAGAACTCACGAATCTGGTTGTGCCAGGATGCGCCGGCAGGCCTACAGCCAAGCTTGCCATACTCCTGACGCTCCACAGCCCACGGCGCCTAGTGTTTGAGGGTGAGGAGATGCGTGGCTGGCTGAACACACTGTTCCTCGGAGACACGACAACATACAAAAGCAGGTCTCTCAAGTGGCTTGCGAATCAGGGTTTCGGGCCGTACTGCACAGCCGAGCTGGCCTCTGAGGTCGGCCTGACAGTCGCCGTAGACCCAGAGCTCAACGAGCTCATGTGGGGCATCCTACCCCAGCAACACGGCCGCCTCGCCCTCATCGACGGCCTCCAGAACCTCGGGCCTACTCAGATGGCCGCTCTGAGAGAGGCCATGAGGATGGGCAGGGTCGTTGTGCGGAAGAAGGTGGCCGGAGAGGCGCTGACCGAGACGAGGATAATAGCCGCAGCGAACCCACCTAAACCCCTCGACGAATACAGGCTATGCGCAGAGGCCCTCGCCGAGACGCGGTGCTTCCTCAACCCCGTGGACATCGCCAGGTGGGACCTAATCGTCAGGTTCAAAGACGACGACGTCCCGGCTGAGGAGATAGCCCACCACAGACTCAGACAGCCGCCCATACCATTCGACATCCTTAAAAAGCACGTCCTGTGGGCCTGGAGCCTCACGCCTGACCAAGTAGTGTTCACAGAGGAGGCCGAAAAGGCTGTTGACAAAGCGTACGTCGAGTTCATGGAGTTCGCGTACAGCAAGCTACCGTTAATCCACCGCGGATACAAGGAAACCATCGCCCGCGTCGCAGCCGCCTACGCAGTTCTGAGACACAGCGTCGAGAAAACAGATCAGATACGTCGCTCTTACGACATAATAGACCAGTTAGACCAGTTGACCAGACTCCGGAGGGAAGGGGGTGGAGGTCTCCTCGTCGTAGTCAGGCCGGAGCACGTCGAGTGGGCCGTCGAGTACCTCTGGCACCTCTTAGAGCTTTGGGACTACGCAGGCTACGTGATCGAAGCCAGAAAGGAGGAGGAACTCACAGACGAGGAATATGAGAAACTGAAAGAGGAATTTGAGAGTGATGAGATTCTCAGAGACGTTTTTGAGGCGATAGTTGAAAAAAGTGGCATAACGTGCACTATGATTCAGAAGAAGGTTAACATTTCCCGTCAGACAGTTATAGACCGAGCTCACAAACTCAAGGCCATGGGCCTCGTCAGCGCCCGCGAGAGGAGCCGCGGCTATCGGCTGACGGCTAAGGGCGTGAAGTTCGCTAAGAAGCTGACTGGCGGGACCCCCACCTCCCTAAGAGAAAAGTCTGGTCAACTGGTCAAACTGGTCTACCCAAACCATGAATCAGATATATCTGATGGCAGAGTTATCGTGAAGCCCCTCCCCGAGCCGTACCACGGCCGTTGCGGCCTCTGCGGCGAGGAACAGTTGCTCGAGTTCTACGTTGAGATCGACGGGCTTGGCTGCCACGCCTGTCGTAGGTGCCGGGGCGAGGTCGCAGGGTCGGAGGTGGATGAATGACGTGGAAGCTGATTAAGCATCCAGACGGCCCTGTCATAGGCTGGAAGGACTGTTCGGCCCGCCAAGGCTCAGATACATCCGGCTATGTAAGCTGGCGACGGCTTGTAGAGGCGATGGATGAGGCGATAAGGGATATGAGCATGGCGGTGGCCACGGCCCCGGCCGAAGAGGTGGAGCTCTACGTCTTCGCGATACGGTTCCTCAAGAAGCTCCGCGAGCTGCTTAGAGAAAAAGAGTGTTAGATTCTGCGGCGGAGCTGGGCCAGATACTCAGCGTATTTTGCGTACTGCTCCTCAGCAAGCATCTCGACGTCTATGTAGTGCTCCGCGTCCACCCCCTGAGGCCTCTGGCCAGCTAAGTACTGCGTTACGTCTCTTGATATACCGAGCCTTCGCATCATGTTCATAGCGAACTTTCTGACGTATTTGGGTTGAAGTAGCTTACGTCTGCGGAAGAAAGTTTGAACCGACCACTTTCTGGGCAGGTCTCCGCTTTCAACCGTCTTCCTGATGAGCTTGAGTGTCTGTGGTGTTATGCATGCTATGAAGGCCTGCTTCGTCGCCTCTTCTATCCCGACCTCGTAGATGTAGAACTTGCCTGTTTTTGCTTTTCTGAGCCTCGTTTCGTCCCAAGTCTCGAAGATCTTGATTGCGTGCTCCGGCCTTATCGCCGCGTCGAGGACCAGGTTGTAGTATGCTCGATACTTGACCTTCTCTGCCTTGAGCTTCCTGAAAGTCTCGATTATCAGCTCTTCCGGCGGCACGTACTTGTCCACGCCGACCTTTGTCCTCGGAATCGCCTCCTTGAGCTCCTCGTACACGTCCTTCGGAAGGCCGTAGTAGATGCGGTAGACTTTCAGCAGGTTCCTGAACGCCCTGTCCAAGTGGTGTTTCCCGCCGGTGCATCTGTTGAACATTTCGAGCACGTCTCTCGGACCTGTTACGGGCTTCGTCATGTACTTGTCGAGGAAGCGTAGACACTCTTTGATGTACCTCTCAGCCCTACCGTTCTCCCGCATGTAGCTTACGAAAGTCTCCCTGACCTCTCCGTTCCAGACAACTTCGCTACGCTGGAACGGCAACGGTATGTACTTTCCCATCAGTGCGCGTGCTACGTACACAGCCGCCAGCTCCGTAGCCCTCTCTATGACGCTCATGCTGAGCTCATTGATTGCTGATGGAGTTATTATTTGTCCCCCATTCGTCGCTGTTCTTGTTCCTTTGCTCCGCAGGCCGTCGCTCTGTC
>CAZEET010000009.1:0-17738 GCA_964511325.1 uncultured Candidatus Bathyarchaeia archaeon
TCCTTTTACGATACCACATCTAATACAGTAGACGGTTAGATGACTAACAAACCCAAAGCGAGAACAATACAAAAGCCGCCAAAGGACAAGAGACAGCTAGACCTAGAGCACCTACTCAAACACATCTCCACCGAAGGTCGACGCCCAATCACCTACACGAAAACATAGCGATCCCCAACCTATCTAGGAGCTCCTTCATCTCCTCCGGCGTGATATAAGCGGAGCCGGAGCCCGCCAGGTCAGCCGTCGTCTACCCCTTCCGAGAAACGACAATCACTATTTCTCAAAAAGGTTCTACATAAATCGCCTCAATACCAACAACAAAAGGCCCCAAACCACAGCGAAGCCGAACGGCCATCGACGGCGAAATTCCATTTCTAGATAATATTTATATCATAAGATATCTAGATAAACCAAGATAGGAATGCCGACGCTTCTTGTTAAGAATGTGCCCGAGAGCCTAATGAGGGAGTTAAAGAGGTTGAAGGTTGAGCTGGGCTGCAGAACATGGGCTGAACTACTTGAGAGACTTGTAAGAGTCGGGGCTGGAGAGGTGATAGTTATCGGGAAGGAGGATATAGAGCGGATGAAGGAGGCGATCGACGACTTCCTGGAGCTGAGGGAGATCGTGACATCCAGATGGGGAGAAGGCACAGTTCTAGAGGAGTTTAGGAGAGCTAGAGGAGATGAAGATCCTAACATTAGACGCTAACATCTTCATAGCTGCCTTGAAGGCCGATGAGGAATACAGCGAAGAATGCATAAATATACTTCAGAAAATCCCAGGAAACTTCATCTTGGCGGAACCTAGTATAATATATCAGGAGGTCTGCGGAACCTTAGCCAGAAGGGTAAACATAGATGTCGCCGAAAAGGCTGAGAGACTTCTAGACTCCATATTACATCCAAAGTTAATCCTAGAATGCGACATCAACCTCTGTAGGGCAGCCTACCCCCTATGCCATGAATACGGCATATACTCGATAGATGCCCTATATCTGAAGACAGCCCTAGATATGAACGCCATCCTAGTATCTCTAGATGAGAGAGACTTCATCAACAAAGTGAAAAGAAAGAAACCACCAATCGAGGTATACCACCCATCAGAGTTCCCCTATTAATCCGGAAAGTCATTATTCATAACCTATAAAGGAAGACAAACTGAAGGAGATTAGGGAGAAGCTTGGGCTTCAACCCAACGTTAGAGTGATCTATGGGGATTGAGGAGGGAAGGCTATTGGTGGAGTCGGTTCCATGCCTTGAGGATGTTCTCAGGGAGCCGCCATCGGTGGAGATAACCCTAGAGGAGTTTCACAACTTCAGGAGGGAGCTCTCTCAGAGGGCTGAGACCTGAGACTGAATCAAAGCTATCCTCAGCTTAGCTGGCGGCTTAGCATCGACGGCAACTACAGGTCTTTCTCTATGAGGCTAACCCGAATAATGCTGGAAGGAGGATCTGGTGTCGTATAGGCGTTACTTCGGAATCCTATATGATGAGGCTGAGCTGGAGAGGATAGTCGAGAGGCTGAGGAGCAGACTCGGGGCTCCCCTAAAGTCGAGATGCGATGGAGTCCAAAACGGGGTAGGGGTTTAGTCTACCTTTTTAAGGGACATATGTCCCTATATTAGGGGATGATTAAGGGTTCCCTTCCAAAGGAGATCGAGGAGAGGTTTAGGAGAAAGGCGATGGAGCGATATGGCCACTCCAGAGGGGCCATCTCAAAGGCTCTGGAGGCAGCCATCAGATTATGGTTGAGATACGACTATGGGATGACGGATGAGGAGGAGTCTAACAACAAAGCCTTCGAGGCCCTGCTCCCCGAATTGGAGAAGAAATATAGAGGGATGTATGTGGTGATAGCGCAGGGTAAGCTCATCTCGGTTCATAGCTCGCTTGAGGAGGCCCTCAGGGTGGAGGAGGGTAGATATCAACATCGTATAGTATTCAAGGTGGGAGAGAAACCAGTCGAAAAGGTGAGGCTTGGATGGAGAGCCACGATAAGGCCTGCTGGCCATACCTGAAATCGAATGACGCTAAACATCCGGTTATGGGCCTATTGATCAGGGCCCCCCTAAAAACTCTTCCCATAACGGAATCCCTCTTCAGAATAGATACGGGATATGAAGGGTTCCTACTACTAAGTGAGGAGAGGTATAGAAGGATGGGCTTCCACCTCTCTGAACTCCCAAGGAGATGCTGGCCTGAGGCAGAGACAGTGACAGGGGAAGTATTTAGGCTGCGGAGGGCCTTAACGATCATCGAGATCCCTAAAATAGATGTGAAACTAGAGGGATATGTCGATACATTTCAAGGGAATCTGGAGGATTTAATAGGATTGGAGTTAATTAATAATCTTAAGCTAATACTCAATGGATCATCGGAGACAACCTGCGTGGTCAGGTAGATGGTAATCCCTTTTTAGTTCTCAATGCCTCGGTCCTAGACAAAAAACTATTTGAATAGCCTCATAAGGCTTATTAGGTACTTTAAACCTTTTGTACTTATGGTCGAAGTAATAAAGGCCGAGGTTCCCGAGGCCCTAGCGAAGAGATTTAGAAAGAGGGCTATGGAGCTCTACGGCTATAAGAAGGGAGCGATGAAGAGGGCACTCCAAGGCCTACTGAAACGGTTTGTGGGTTCAGGAGAAGTTGACTGGAAGACCCTGAAGGGCAGCATCAAGTCAAACCTAACCTCAATAGAGCTACAACATAGGCTCTGGAGAAGGGTTGACTGACATGCTCCTCATAGATACCAACATCTTCCTAGAACTCTTCCTCGGCCAAGAAAAAGCCGACGAGTGCGAAAGATTCCTACAGAAGATCTCAAGGGGCGACCTAGAAGCGGTGATCACGAAATTCACAGTCCACGCCTGCGAAGCCCTGCTCAACAACCCCGAACTCATCCTGGTTTTCCTCCGAAACCTCCAGAACTCAGTCGGCCTCGACGTATATGAGACAACCCTGGAGGACGAGATGGCCGCCTCCATGCTGATGGCCAACCTAAAACTAGACTTCGACGACGCCCTACAATACTTCGTCGCCAAAAAACTAGGTGTAGAAGCCATAGTAAGCTACGATAAACACTTCGATAAGGTGGACATATCAAGAAAAGAGCCAAAGCACTTCCTCTAAACCCTTCAACCATCCCTCCCTAAGCTGGGTGAGATCCCTCTCCAATGCCTTAGAACTTCATCCAGCTTATCCCAAAGCTCCCCAAAGGCGACAGCAGTCAGGAGACCCAGGGGCGTTAGGGCGAATATCTCTCTGGGCGCCCCCTTACCTAGGGGCTTCTTCTCAATTAGCTCTATGTATCCCTTATCGGTGAACGCATCCTTGGCCAAATTTATGGTGGAGGGGAGAGGCCGAGGATTGGGTATGCTCCTCTAATCCGAATTTAATTCATAAAATTCACAAATTTATCTAAATCTTATAACCGCCCCCCTTCTCCATGGATGCCTAAGGCGAGGTGGAGCGAGTGGGAGGAGAGGCTGCTTAGGCTCCTATACCCCTACCACGACAACGAAACCATAGCTGAGGTGCTCGGCAAGAGCAGGGCCTCCATCGACAACAAGGCCTCTAGGATGGGGCTTAAGAAGGCTGGGCCGAGGGGCCGAGTTGAGGTTGAGGACATCATCAACCGATTCGATTTGATCAGCCGGGAGGAGGCTAGAAACCTCGATGAGGTCGATGTACTAAGGCTCGTCTGGAGCCTCGCCCTAATGTATCGGAGGGAGCTCAACAATCCCCATCTGTCGAAGGCTGAGAGGCATAAGCTGATGAACGCCTTCAGCGCCCACCTCGCAACCCTCAACAACGTGATGAAGAGCGTCGAGGCCCCCTCTGAGGTTGAGGAGGATCTTGAGAAATACTTCGTTGAGCTGGTCGTGGGGGATAAGGAGGGCGCGGAGCCCAGGAGGGTTTACATCCCCATCAGGAGGGTGGTGAGGCTCCGTGGCTGAGCGGAGGGGGCTGACAGAGGAGGATAGAAGGCGGCTGGTCGACTACCTCTTGGCCTCACCTGAGAATGCCTTGAGGATCCATAGGAGGGCTCCCCAGCTCATCGATGAGGCCCTGAGGGATGAGAAGTTAGCCAAGAGGGTGAGGAGGGATCCTGTTCTCTTCTCCCGTATAGCTCTGGGCTTCAACCCCACCTGGTATCAGGAGGAGCTTCTGAGGTGTACCTCTAAGCGCATAGTGGTCAGGTGGCCTAGGCAGTCGGGGAAGAGCCGGGCCTTGGCCATCCGTTCTCTCTGGTTTGCCGCCTTCAACCCTAGGACCACCACCATCATCGTCGGCCCCTCCAGGAGGCAGAGCATCATCGTTAGGGACATAATCCACGGCTTCATAGAGGATATGCCCCCGAAGCTGAGGAGAGTCATCATCAGGAAGTCGATGAGGACGACGATATACTTCAGGAATGGCAGCAGGATCATCGCTTTGCCGAACAGCGAGCACCTCCTCCGAGGCTATACGGCCCACCTCATCGTCGTCGACGAGGCAGCCTTCTTCCTCAACGACGAGACCCTTCTGCTGAATGTCCTCCTGCCGATGCTGGCGACGACGGATGGCACCATGATAGTGAGCAGCACAGCCTGGGGGAAGAACACCCTCTTCTATGCTCTCAACATGGATGAAGGCTGGACCAAGATCCACATAACCTGGAGGGACGCCCTCGAAGCAGGCGTCTACACCCCCGAATTCATCAGGGAGATCCAGAGGATCAGGGAGGAGAGGCCCGACATCTACCGAACAGAGTTCGAAGTAGAGTTCATAGAGGAGGAGGACACATGGCTCAGCCAAGACCTATTGGCGAAGGCCTGCGACGGCGAGCTCTCCTACCGCCCCTTCGAATCTCGGCAGCGGGGAACCTTCTACATAGGCGTAGACCTAGGTGAACGCCTAGACTACTCCGTGGTCGCCGTCGTCGACAGGAAGCCCAACCGCCTGGAGCTGGTGCATCTACATCGATTTCCGCTGGGAACCAGCCTCGCATCGGTGATAGGCTACGTAAAAGCCCTCAGAGACCGATGGAGCAGAGTCCTAAGCGTCTACATAGACAAGACGAAGCATGGAGATTACATCATAGAGGACTTCCATGAGGCCGGAGTCCCGGAGGCTGAGGGGATAAACTTCACACTGCAAACAAAACAGGAGATGGCTCAGCTCATGAAACAGAGAATGCGGGAGGGCCTGCTGCGCATACCCTACGATCGACAGCTATTAGATGAGCTCAACGTGGAGAGGTACCAGTTGACGAAGACGGGTCACATCGTCTTTTCGCATCCGGAGGGGACTCATGATGATCGGTTCTGGGCCCTGGCCCTAGCCGTCTACGCGGCGGAGACCCGAAGGCCTTCGGGGATACCCCTGGGGAGGGTGTCTTAAGGGGCCCTTTTAGGAGCCTAAGGCGCTATGGGACGCCCAGGGCGATATCGAGAGTTCTCAATGAGCTCCTGAGGGAGCACCTCAGCGGGAGGGCGGAGCTCCTACGCCTCATCTACTCCGAGAAGCTGGCGAGAACAACCGCCAAGGAGTTCCAGGAGTTCCGTAGGAAGCTATCGGAGAGGGCTGAGCGATGATCCTAGACACCCCATATCTCCTCCCCCTGGCGAGGATAGAGATCGACACGGATCTGCTTAGGGATATAGCGGAGGGGAAGACCAAGATAAGATTCGAGGACATAACCATCAGCCAGATATCCATATTCGAGATGCAGGCGAAGGCCGCAAGGCTCGGCATACCGCCGCACTACGTCATCGAGGCCGTCCAGGCGATAGAGAAGGCCTTCAGGATCGAGCCCTTCAACAGGCCGCAGATAATAGAGACCAGCTTCAACCTCAGAAAAGAGATCAACGACTACATAGACTGCATAATACTCGCAACAGCAATAACACTAAAGGAAGACTTAATAACGGAGGATACCTTAATATTAAAACAAAAACAAAACATTAAAAAGAAATATAACATAGACGTATTGAATTACAAAACGATAACAGAGTAATAACCCTCTCAGCTTAAAAATTCCTTAAAATGTATCACTAAACCTCCATATAATAATATCAATGACGATATCAGAAGTTCACTTCGAAAAATTAAAATGATTTTTAATAATTACTCTCGTCTCTAATTGTTTTAAATCTCCCTAGCTATATCCATCGAGTCCTTATCTCCCTCATCTGCCGGATGTGGGGATCATCTGTCACGCATGTTAAGTCTAGAAGCCTGGCGGTGGCTGCTATGATGCTGTCGGCCATCGGCACCCTATACCTATGCCTCAGTTCCGCTGACAGCTTAGCCAACTCAGCATCAACCGGAACCACCTCAAAGTCCTTCCCGATGAGGCTGACCCTCAGCTCAGCCACCTCCCTCCCCTCCTTCGCCAACGCCAGCTTATACACCTCATGTATAGTCACCGATGAGACGTACTTCCGCCCCCGCCTTCTAAGCTCGGCCCTCGTCCTCCTCAGCGTCTCCTCATCGCCTGAATAATAATGCTCAAAGAAGAATCAGATGCCATACAGGCTCAAAGATCCTCCTCCCCCAACCTATCCAGAAGCCCCTCCATCTCCTCCGGCGTGGCATAGGCCGATCCAGAGCCCGCCAGATCAGCCGCCGTCAAGGCAGGCTTAAAGAGAACACCCTCCCCAGCCTCAACAACCACCAACCGAGCCCCCTCTATCCCATACCTCCCCCTCAACTCAGCAGGGATCGTCACCCCTCCTCCCGAGTAACAACCGCATACCCCACACCAATCACAACCCTCCCCAAAGCACCACTAATCCCCCTCCACCACCAAAACCCATCAAAAGCCCAACCATCAACAACCCCAAACAATAATAATGAAACCCCCTCCCCCAAACCCACACACATAAACACCTATAAGAAAAACCCACAGATCCACCCTAAGAGGCGACAAAGATGGTCGAGGTCAAACCCGGAATACACACCATCAACCTATCAGAAACAGAAAGCCTACCCCTAGAATGCTACCTCCTCAACTGCAACGAAGGACTCATCCTCATAGACACCGGAATGAGACCCTC
Organism: uncultured Candidatus Bathyarchaeia archaeon; assembly: GCA_964511325.1. Lineage (GTDB taxonomy): Archaea > Thermoproteota > Bathyarchaeia > TCS64 > B23 > B23. The sequence continues at coordinate 7,044 of CAZEET010000009.1, forward strand.
AGCCATCGAACGCATAGAAAAAGAGCTAAAAACAATAGGAAAAAACTGGAAAGACATCAAAATCTGCCTCATAACCCACAAACACGGAGACCACATAAAAAACCTAAAGAAAATAAAAGAACTCACAGACGCAGAGATCATAGCCCACAAAGGAGACGCAAAAACAATAGAAAGAGAGACCGAAGTCAAGGTTAAAGGAGTAGAAGACGGCTACAAACTCCCCCACTGCGGCGGAATAATACTCATCCACATCCCAGGACACACCGATGGAAACTGCTGCTACTACCTCCCAAAAAAGAAAACCATAATCGTCGGAGACACAATCTTCACCAACGAAAAAGGAGAACTAATCCCACCACCAGAAAAATACAGCCAAAACCCCGAGAGGGCTAAGAGGGAGATCAAACGCCTCCTAAACTACGACTTCAACACACTCCTACTAACCCACGGAAAAAACATAACAAAAAACGCAAAAGAGAAAATAAAAGAACTCTGCAAAAAACTAGAGATAATCTAAAAAACCCTAAAGATGAGGTCTACATAAGAGCTCCTTCAAATCCGCCTTTTTCACCCTCTCCACAAGATCACAAAGCTCCCCCAGAAACCTCTCCATCACAGGCCTAATCCTCTCCGCCGAAGCCCCCGAAGCATCTAAAACCTCCCCAGCCGACCCCACAACCCCACTATCCGAGAGATCTATAGTATCCCACGGAAACACAGCCCGCCCAATCCTACCCAACCCCTCCATCTCAAGGGGTCCGAGAAACCTCCTCTGCTCCGCCTTAGGAGCCCGCTCCATCCTCACAAGATGAGGATGCCAATACAAATTAGCACTCGTCTCCCCCGCACCGGCGTGGCCTCCCCCAATCTCCAACATCTCCATAGGAAAAGCCAAGACAACAAGAGCGAAGACCCCATGCCCCCTCCTCAACTGACCCGCAACCTCGAGGAGGCTCGCAGTATTACCCCCATGCCCATTGATGAAGATGATCTTCCTAGCCCCATGACTCACAACAGATAGCGCGACAGCTTTCACATACTCTCTGAAGACCTGTGGAGGAACCCAGAGGGTTCCAGGGAACTGTCTATGATGCTCCGAAACACCCACAGGTATCACAGGTAAAACCAAAGTCCCCGTCCTCTCACCCACAACCTTACTCACAGCCTCAGCATTCAAGAAGTCCGTACCCAACGGATTATGAGGGCCATGCTGCTCCGTACTCCCCACCGGGAGGATCACCGTATCACAACGAGAGAAATAATCCCTCGCATCAACCCAGGTTATCTCAGCCAGCTGAACCATCCAAAACCAATTCGAGATAGACTTGATAAGATTACCGCCCCCATAGGGAATCGTAGTTATCAATAAAAGCAAGTCATGGAATATTGAAGGGAGTTCATGAGTCTCTTCGGAGCGCTTCGAGACTTCCTTCAAAAACAATCAAAGAACTATAAAGTACTCCTCATAAGGGGAGCCGCCGCCTCCTTCCTCATGCAACTCTCCCAGAACTTCGATAACATCTACATCGTCGAGCTAGGCGCAACCCCCCTACAACTTGGAGGAATAAGGGCCGTTGGATCCGCAGTCAGCGCCGTCTTCTCCATCCCAGCTGGCTGGCTCTCGGATATCTACAGTATCAAGAAGATCCTCCTCCTCGGCATGGTGATACAGATCCTCTCAATCACCTTCTACGCTTTCGCTCAGGATTGGAGATGGATCATCATAGGAGTCATCTTCGGCACCCTCACCATGACCCTCGTATGGAGAACCCAGAGCATCATCATAGCCAACAGCCTCACAGATAGAGATCGAGCTAAAGGATACGGCTTCAGAACCGCCATCATACAGCTCTTCAGCCTCTTCGCACCCACAATAGGGGGAGTTCTCGTCCACCTCTTCGGAGGTATCTCCATCGAAGGCATCAGGCCCCTCTACTACATTCAACTCGCAGGCTACGCCATCATCGCCATCTACGTGGCGATAGAGCTTGAAGACATAAGATTCAAGATGGAAGCAGGTGCCAGAAGGCTGCTAACGGGCTTCAGGGAGATGTTTAAAAGAGGAAGAGCCCTCAAGAGATTCGCACTCCTGCAGGCCCTTGGCTCGATCACATGGGGCATGAGCATGCCCTTTCCCTTCATCTACGCCGTCGAGTATAAGGCTGCCAACTCCCTAATCGTCGGCTACATGGGCACCTGCCTCGTGCTGATCTCAATGCTGGTGGCCATACCCCTAGGAACACTGGCGGATAGCAGGGGGAGAAAATTCACGATATTCCTCATCCGCCCCTTCTTCTACGCCAGCAACCTCCTCCTAATCCTCACCCCGCCAACCATGCCCTGGCTCCTCCTCGTAGCCTGGTGCCTACGCGGAGTAATAATGGGCAGCAATGCATGGATGACCATGAGCATGGAGCTCGTCCCACCGGAATATAGAGGTCGATGGACAGGTCTAACAGGACTGCTCCAACACCTAACCAGGATCCCAGCGATGCTCATCGGCGGATACCTATATCAAAACCTCGATCCAAGACTTGTCTTCATCATCCCAATTCTTGTTGATGCAATTATCAGAATGCCGATATTATACACAATACCAGAAACATTGAAAGATCGAAATGACTTGACTCTCTAAAAAGTAGATGAGTATTTGCCTATTGATACCCTGTAGAATTGTCGAGGAATATCTTAAAACTCCTGGCTAAGGGAGGAAAAACATTATAACCCAATAATTCTCTTCCTCCTTTTAAACTATTTAACTACATCCATCAAATCATGAGAAAGTTCCTAGAGAATATCTCTCCTAGTGAGTTAGAGAGGATGTCTCTCGCTTTCTCTATACCCTCAACTTCACTTAGTCACTCGATCTTGACAATAAATCGCCTTCCTCTTGATTTCTATATCTTTTAGCATGATAGAAGAGATTATACAGACAACCCACTCTTCTGATGTCGTCAGTCGTTATTAGGAATTCGCCGCTGCTAATAAGAATGGCCTCACTCTATTGAGTGGCCTCGTTGGTTATTGAGAAGCCTCATCCTACACTACCGTAGAGGGCGGGGAAGTTAATTCTCTCCATCATCGGACTCGTTGAGATGAATTGAGTTAGATTTACGATTTTCCGGATCGAAGTGGGTGTTAGAGGCCCTAGTTGATTCCTTATAGAGTTTGAGGGTTTGGAGAGCTACTTTTCTCCACCCCCTCTTTGAGGCCCAGTCTCTGAGGGCCCCAGCGACCCTTCGCCTGAGGGATGGATCATCCAGGAGCCTCTCCAATGTTTCTGTTAGGGCCTCCACATCGCCTGGCTTTACCAGCATGGCGTTAAGGCCATCCTCAAGATCTTCTAGGAATCTAGGTATCGATGTCGCTATGATGGGTTTTCCCAAGAGGGCGCATCTCCCCAGCGCTCCACTTGCACCTATCACGCTGTCGTCTGTATAGGGTAGAACTATGATATCTGCCGCGGAGAGATATAGGTTAAGTTCATTATCTGGGACAAATTTATTCATGAAGATTATTTCCTTCTCCACACCGCTTCTCCTCAGGGCTCTCTCGATGGAGCCTATATACCATGGATTTTCAATTTTGAGGCGTGGATGATACCCTCCAGCTATTATAAGTGTGGCGTCATGATGCTTTTCCTTCAGTCTTGAGAAGGTCTCTACGAGAATCTCTACCCCTTTTCCCGGGATTATAAAGCCTGTGAAGACTATCACATCACCACTCAAGCCCAGCCGGAGCTTGGCATCCTTAAGGGGCTTCACCTCGGTGACTCCATGAGGTATCACCTTAATCTTCCTCTTGTCAAATCCATATTGTTGGACTAGAATCCTCTTCATCAGCTCCTTGTGAACTATGACCACGTCAGAGAGCAAATGTAAGAGCTTCGTAACGAGGATCATTAGACCCCTCTTTATGGAGGGAAATCTACGCCCTACACCATGTTCATAGAAGAAGTCTTCATCAGCTTTATTGAGTAGTATCACGCTATGCATTGTCAATATGATGGGCCTCCTCAGGAGTCTTAAGAGCATCAGAAGGAAGGGGAAGAGAACCGAATACTTCCTCGCACCATAGACAAGATACTCATGCTGCACATGTATAATATCGGGTCTTTCATGGGTCGTGGCCCTAAATATCTTTAAGAGATAGGTTAGAGTATGTCTCCTCCAGCACCTCACAACTTTCACACCTCTCACATCCTCGATCTTCAAGGCTCCTTCGTCCCGATTTGCGATGACAGAGACCTCTATATACTTCGCAAGCTCTGAGGCAAGGCCCTTAGAGTAGATAGCTATCCCGCATCGATCCGGCGGATAAGGTGTGATCAGACAGCACTTCATCCAGACACCAGCTTTGCTTTTAAAAGCAAGGTTCCTCTTCTTACTGTTGAATAATCTGAAGTCGTATAGGTGCTTTCTGAAAGTTCTGATTAAAAGGTTTGCAACGGTACATGGATAGACCTTTCCATAGGGCTTGAGGAGACACCTCCTCGCAGCCATGCGAGGTATAACTTGCCTATCCAGCTGTTTGAGCCACTCTAAGAAGAGGGTGTAGAGCCCCCTCCTATCAAGGCTGAGGGCTGAATCATTATACATCTCAGCCAAACTCCTATACATAATTACGCCTCCTATGAATAGTCAAAAAATTAAATATATACATCATAATACCTATGTATGATAAAAGGCTGATAGTGAATCCTATGAGATATTCCCAACCTAAACTATATTTAAAAATAACCTTAATTGGATATTGAACTCCTTCTGGGATAGATATATACATGAAAGATGGCCCAGCTTCATAGATATTTAATTTAATTTTTCTTCCATCAACATCTATGAGATAAGCTCTCCAGTTCTTAAATATATTCTCCTTAAATAGAACTCCATTTGCAGGTTCTTGGATATTGATTATCACTTTCTCAGGATTTGGCCTATCGAAGTCATATTTAACCAGGCCGAAGCGTGACTTCCCAGTTGTCCACGCTATGAGCCTAAACCAGAAGAGTGATTCCCAATAGTTTCTGTGGCAGGAGATGTGGAAGGGTAGATTGAAGCCGCACCAGGCCACGCGTCCGTCTCCGTATCTGCCTATGACGACGAGGGGATGTCCTTCCTCAAAAACTATAGGCTCTGCCCAGCCCCTAACTGTCTCGTTGTCTGTTGCCGAAACTCCCCAGGGCCTCAAGCCATAGAGGGGTGGTGAGAAGAGATCAAATCTTATACCCTCAGTGATCTCGTTGTGGATGTGGGTAATATTCCAGGTTAAACCAAAGTCCGTCGCATAGGTGGACTCCACAGGACAAGGGAGAGGTATGAAGCGGCTGTTGGAGTCGGGGGAGTATCCCGTCTCTATGATGAGGGAGCCACCCTTCTTTACATACTCCTCCAGGAGCCCCCATGCCTTGGCTCTATCATGCCAACTATAACCCCTAATCAAAACGGCGTCAAACTTTAAAAGCTCATCAAGGGTATAATCATCAATATATTGACTTCCACGTATAGGAATAACATATAAGCTATTTCTATTTGAGTACATGAAAGCTGTGAAGGTGTCGCAATATGCATTAAAGTCCCCTATTATAAGTAAACTTATAGTATTTGAAACAACAACAATTGGTGTGACATTCTCATAAATAAACTCATAATAATGACTAACCTTCCCACCTAAAATAAGTGAAGACATTTCAATGAATTTTTGATAATGGGGAATTTTCGCATCTTTTACATATAAGTCGTCTCTTGCTAATATCCACTTAACACCATACCAATCTAAAAGAAAATTACTTTTATTATACTCATCTCCTTCTTGAAAAATAAGGGTGTATAATTCTCCAAGTTTTGGATTAGGAATACCCTGACCATAATATTCCCTAGTCTGAGGAACATCATATATATAATTAAACCATTGACTAGCATAGGCATCTTCCCCAGCAATCCCAACCCTAAAGTGATAACTCTTCTCAGGGATATTTAGTGAAGCTTTAACATTTTCAAGAGAGCTTCTATTTTCATATCCAAGAGGAGACCTAAATTTTTCCATTAATCCCTCCATATCACTAGAAGAAGTAAATACATGGAAAAATATACATCCAATTAGCAGAAATATGGGAGTTTTCTTTTTATCAATCAAAGATAGTAAATATGTTAATGTTGGAAGTATGGAGAATGTTATAATTATCATCGCTATATCTGGATCAAGTTTTTGTGTAGCAAATATAAATAACACTATAGATGTCATAATAGACCAATATAATATTTTATTTTTTAGTACAACTCTTTCTTTCATCGTAAAAATGATGATTAAAGCTATAGTTAGAACAAGTACTATTGGATTTGGATGTCTCCCCTGTGCATCTAAAGGTAATTTCGTGAAGGGATTTAAGAAAGATTCTAACGGAGCTTTTGTGACAAGAGGATTTGCTGGCATGGGAGAAATGAATGGTATTGTGAACCATGCCGTGAATAGGAAAACCATAATTATAGTTTTAATGATCGTCTTAAATTTATTAATGAGATCTTCTAAAAATATCATATATAGAAAGAAGCAACTAATTATGGCTGTCGCCCCAAAGGCTAGATGGAAGAGTGTGGAGATCGATATCATTAGGGATGATATTATTAAATATTTATTGTTTCCATTTTTCACAAATTTCATTGAAGCGTATAGAGTTAGGGTATAGAAGGCTGCGGAGGGTATTCTGGCCATGAGTCCTCCAATGGTGTACATTCTCCAGAAGGCTGGTGTTGTAAGTGCGATCGCTGATGCCAAGAGGGAGAGGCCTTTATCTCTTGTGATCTCCCATATGAATCCATAGATTCCAACGGCTGTCAGGCAGTAGCTTATAAAAAGCATGAGAACGGCAGCCTCAGGGATGTCTACGAAGGGGAGATATGTTAATGCTGCTGTAGTTAAGTAAAAGAGAGGAGGATACCATCTGAAAAGAGGCATTCCGCAGCCCCAGAGATGATTCCACCTAAGATGGGGGAAGTATGAAAGGACAAACCTAACCTTTGCGAGATGGGATATGGAGTCACAGCCAATGGGTATTGGATATATCTTCCATGCATATAGAGTAGCTCCAGTAAAAAAGGTCATAATCGCAATTATGATCAGGTTAATTGTATGAGATGATATATTTAATTTTATGATGGGTTTAATCTCTCTAATTTTAACTATCATTGTATTAGGCTTCATTTGAGTTCTTAGTTTTCTCCTTTTAATCAGAGAATACATGAAAGTCATGAAGAAAAATGCGGAAAGAATTATACCAATAACTTTCCAAATATCCCAATATTTGTATCCCCCCTCATCTAAATTAATTTTTGTGACATTTCTAACTTCATATATTTCTGCGTATCTTAAATCATCGTTTTTGATTTGGATGAAAAACTTCCCATTCTTAAACTTCTCATATGCATATGGTGAGTTAATTAGCATCCAATACCTATCTACTATAATGTATTTGATATGATAATTTATGGCCATTTCATAGACCTCTGTGGCATTTAGTCTCCATTTAACCAAGTAGTCGAAGTCGAAGGGCTCTGGCCTCGTGGCTCTCCCGCCCTGGTCGAAGCCTCCGAGAACCTGCCTCACATTAGGGTTGAAGGCGTTAAGCCATTGTGTCCCCCGATAGCTGTCGCCATACATCACGTAGACCCTGTAGGATTCATTGAGGTGGTCTGCGAGCCAGGTGGCTGTTAGATATTCATCTGTGGATTTGTAAGTGTCGTCAACTACGGCGTAGGCGGCATATTTAGGGAGATAGACATATAGGAGAAGACTGCTGATGAGTATGACGATTAAAAGCGAGATCCCGCGCCATTCCCTCTTTGCATGCAGTTCTATTTGTTCCTCTAAGACCTTGATGGTGAAGGCTGATAGAAGAACTAGGGAGAATCCTATGTTCAGTATGAGTCTGACGCTCTGTAAGCCGATGATGTAAGCAATAATCGTCGTTGAGAGGAACCATATGGTGAGCATGGCGCCCCTCCGATCTTGGAGTATCAGCGCTAGTATGGTGCCCACAAGTCCGAGGAGGGTTATGGGTAGTTGGATAGCTGTCATCCAGCTCGGTGGATGCATTTGAAAGAGGACGGAGAAGAGAGGTGGAGATCTACCCTTACCGACGGAGAGAAAGACTCCTATACCATGAGGTAGTATGGCTGGGATATACCACCATAGTGTGAAGCCCATTAAGCCCTGAATGCCCAATATTAGAAGGTGTCCCATTCTCTCAGGGGTGGAGTATCTATCAGGCTCAGGCTCCGTCGGGGCCAAGCCTCCTCGAATTAAGAGGAAGGGGATGAGAAGGAGCATGAGGTCTATGGCTGAGAGCATGCTGGATAACAATACATAAGAGGCGGCGAGGGTTGAGGCCACTATCTCCCATTTCCTTCCCTCAGCTAGGAATCTATCAACGAAGTATAGGGTCCAGGGAACCAGGGCGGTTCCCATCAATCGAGCCGTCTCCCAATAATGGCCCTGAAAGGAGACGAAGTTGGCGTGAGTAATGGACCACAGGACAGCTGCCAGGATGCCGGCTGTGGAGGAGGCGAGGAAACGGGAGGCGAAGAAGTATGTACCGATGACGTAGAGGGCGTAGTAGATGAGGCATAAGGCATAATAGGTGGTTAGGATATTTCCCGTAAGTCTAATGGCGATGTATGGAATAATCGTCGAGAGAGGCGGATAGAACCTTAAGAGTTCATAGCCAAAGTACCATACTGGCGTATAAAGCTTGAAGCCGTTTGATAGGAGGATCTTGATCTTCGCTATATAGAAGGCGACGGTGGCGTCGAGATGATCATGGGGATACCCCTCATGGAGGGTTCCCCTGAGTAGAAGATAGCAGAGGATGAAGAGTGCGATGGAGCAGACAATATGGATAATTAAATCCCTAGTCGGCTTGGCTTTCTTTCGCTCCTTAGGTTTCTCCACCCACTCGGCGATGGGCTTTCCCGTCTTGACGAAGAGTTTGAAAAGTTCTTTTAAGAGCTCTAGGGAGACTCCCGATCTATAGGCCATCTCCACATGTCTGAAGCCGGTATCGTAGTCTTTAGCGTCATAGTAAGCCCAGGCGAGAGCGTAGTGGGCCTCCCCCATCTCAGGGTTGAGCCTCAAACATCGTCTCCAGCTCTCCACAGCTCTATCTCGCTCCCCAAGGGTCGCATAGACGCATCCTAAGCCGAAGAGGGCGTCCGCATCCTCTGGGTCTACCCTCAGGGCCTCCTCGAAGAAGGCTCTGGCCTCCTCTAGTCTTCGCTGTCGTATCAGCTCGAACCCCTCTTTGAGGTCCGCCCTCTCCAGGCTCATTTCACCATTCACTGAACGATTCCAACCTTTGGGTGAGGAGAGGGTGTAAAATATGTTTTATGAAGCATAAAACCAAGAGATAGAATTAAATCCCATATCCGCAGCCTAGCAATCTTCAGCTTCTCCTCCCCGGATTACTCGAAGGGTCTTGAGGAGCTCGCCGACGAGGACGGCGAGCATAACTATGTAGACGGCGTCCATCTTGATCGGGGTTTGAGGTCATCTGATATAAGGGCTGTGGATGCCAAAGCATTTTAAAGCCCGAGATTCACATCAACTTTGGTGCCGAAATGGTTGAGAAGGTTTCTATCGAGATCAGGAAGGACCTCTACGACCGAGTTAAGGAGGAGGTTGAGCGGAGTGAGGGCGAGTTTAAGAGCGTTGAGGAGTACATTGAGTTCGTCCTAGAGGAGCTCTTAAGCGAGGAGGAAGAGGAGGAGGTTTACACTAAGGAGGAGGAAGAGGAGATTAAAAGGAGATTGAGAGCTCTGGGATATATCTCATAGAAGACTAGATCTCGAGTGGCTGAGTCAGTTTATCCGGCTGATAGCATGGAGGTGTCTTCTCCTCCTTAAGTTTCTCAACGAAGTCTGCGATCTTCCTCGTGATCTCCCCCATAGAACCCGGATCACAGGAGATTCCGATGACGTGTCCATTGTAGGGGAAGAGGAAGAAGTAGAGATCCCGATAGTAGATGGCGGTGAGATTTAAGCGTCCAACCCCTGATTCTCCCTCGAACTGTCTAAAGGAGTCGACGACTATGGAGAAGATGATCTTCAGCTTATCCTCCTTATCCAACAAGACCTCAACGAGGCCGGGGCGGCTCTTCATGAAGGAGGTCGTCCCAAATTCTCCTATAACCCCAACCTTCCTCACATGGGGATCCAGCGCCAGTAGGGCGTCTAGGAGCTTCTCTAACTCCATGATTGGCCGCTCCTCCCTATCTAAGATATTTAAAAAAACTTTATGAATTGAAAATAGAGATCAAGATAAATGATCCTTCAAAAAATGAAGAACGCAAATTAATCTTTATTAACTCTCTTCTCTCAATTATCTTGGTCGGTGAGCCGGTGGGCGGCCTCCGAGCCCCGATGAGGGCTTGGGGAAACTCCACCCACCAGGCAGGGCCGCGGCGCCGCGAGGCGCAGGGCGAGAGCCCTGGCTCCGGAACAGAAACGAGACCTCCATCCACAGGATGGCTATGAGACGCCGATGAGGCGTCGAGGACGTGGATGGATGGGGTGAGACGGCCGACCCGCGGGGTGGAAGGGCGAGTAGGCGTCGATGAGTCCTGCCCGAGACGCCGGGTGGCCCGTTCAGCGGAATGCCGCCCAGAACAGAAGGTGGGTTACGGCCGGCACACCGACCCAAGTTATT
>CAZEET010000010.1:0-17279 GCA_964511325.1 uncultured Candidatus Bathyarchaeia archaeon
TTCTCATATCGAGGGATTGATATTCGTCGAACTTTCAATTCTCTTTGTGAGATTCAGACCCCTTTGGTGGGGATTCCACTTTTAAATCTCTAGAAAGACTCCTATAAGTTTTGTGACCCGTTTCGTGGAGTTGGAATCTGCTGGGACCTTTATAAAGGGTCACGAAGAGGTTTGATTCTTTTTGATGGATGGGTGATGATGCCCTTTGTGACTCTCTCTGAGGTAATTGAGGTTATGGTTACTTCCACCGTTTTCCCCTCTAATCCATCGGCGTTTTTAAGGAGGATGACCGGGCCGTGAGGCATAGGGTAGGCAACGTGGAATCTCCTATCTTTCGGGTATTTCCCATCGATGATGGCCTTCAGCTTTCTTCCTATCCAGCGGTGTTTCAGCATTTTATTCGCCTTTAAAACGTTCTCTCTCAGCCTATTACCAAGGGGATCTCGGGCCGCTGGTGGGGCCTTTGGCATTTGTGCGAAGGCTGACATGGGTAGGGGTGTGAACCTATAGAGGATGATCCAATCAGCTCCGGCCTCGATGGAGCTCCAGATGGCCTTGACGGTTTCCTCCACTGTCTCTCCGCTCTGACCTGGCAGTCCATGGATGAAGTAGACTTGGGGCCTCAATCCAGCCTTTCGCAGCCTCCTTATGGCTCTAAGACACTCCCTTGGGGTTGAGGGTCTCCCTAGGAGTCGGCTGTGGGTCTCCGATCCCGTCTCGAAACCTATGTTTATGGGCGTCCCCCGTAGATATCGACCCAATAACTTTGCAGCCCTCTCAGTTACCAGAGACGGCTTGATGTTTTCAGCCATCAGCGACGCCTCACCGCTCCTTATGGGCTTTAGATCCGTGAGAGTTGAGAGCAGTTCCTCGAGGGCGTCGTAGTTAGGCTCAGGCTCCCTGGGATCGGTCAGCGGCTCTGGCTCCACGAGGAGGTCTCGACCATAATCTAATATGTCTGGAGCGCTGAGGACTAGACGTCTCACACCTATCTCAAGGAGCTCCTCAACCTCTTCTAGAATATGGCTCACAGACCTACTCCTGGGAGGCCCATAGAGGCTTGGAACGGAGCAATAACCGCAGCCGGGGGGTACACCCACGGGACAGTCGTATCGCTCTGTTAGGCTTCCACTCCGGCATCTATCACAGCGAATACAGTCCTCTACGATGGGCCTATGATAGTTGCTGCAGCCCCTCAAGACCTCCACATAGACCCTGGCGGCATAGTAGAGGGGGTAATCCCTGACGACTCTTGTTGAAGGCCTATAGCTGTCGTACTCAGTTCTACTCATCACTGGCCTTAGAGGATTAACCTTGACGCCCTTCTCCCCCCGATAGGCGATACCCCTCAAATTCTTCAGATCCTCCTCAAGACGGCCTTCCATCACCAGGTTGAGGAGCTCCTCCAGGGTCTTTTCCCCCTCGCCGATGACGGCGATGTCGCCTCCAACTCTAAGTAGAGCATGGGGAGCAGATGTGATGGGGCCTCCTAGGATTATCGGGGCATTGGGGCTGAGTCTCCTCCATAGGGATGCGACACGGCGAGCCGTCGGCTGGTCTACGGTCATGGCGCTGATCAGTAGTAGGTTGAAGTCTTTTGGGTTGAGACCCCCTTTCAAGAACTCCTCGGCGACGACGATCCTGGGCCTCAGACCCTTAAGCTCTAAAACCCCTGCCACAGCCCTTGGGCCGGCTCCTATAGCGTCGAGAGTCGCTCTTCTACCGCTTTTACCGCTGCCGAGGGCGTCGATGATAAGGGGCTTTAACACAGTTTGATTAGGGCCTAAAGGGATAAAAGGGTGGGGGAGAATCTGGATGGGGGCCTTTCGGTGAGCCTCTCCTATCTCATATCCTCGATGCTACTCTCCTTCCTAGTCACCTACATATTGACGCCGAGGCTCATAGATTTCTTAGAGGCGGCTGGAATAGTCGGCGTCGACGTGATGAAAGCAGATAGACGTAGGGTCGCCGAGATGGGTGGGCCAGCCGTCATCGCTGGGCTTCTCGGGGGAGTCTTCCTCTACATCGGCCTCAGAATCTTCCTCTCCGGAGGCTTCCCAGGTCTCATCTATATCTTGGCGGCTCTGAGCACGACGCTCATCATCACCCTCATCGGAATCTTCGATGTGCTCACCTCCCTCACCGGTAGGAGAGAGGGGGTGAGAGGCTTTGAGGGGTTGAAGCGTCGAGGCCTACCGGCCTGGCTCTACTTCCTCATCCCCCTCCCCGCAGCCATACCCCTCGTGGCCGTCAACGCAGGTGTCAGCCATATGACGCTACCCCTAATAGGCAGAGTTGAGCTGGGTCTTCTCTATCCGCTGCTCCTCATACCCCTAGGAGTTCTCTGCTGCTCTAACGCCACAAACTTCCTAGCCGGCTTCAACGGCCTCGAGGCGGGGATGGGGGCCATCCTCCATATCAGCCTAGGTCTCTATGCCCTCATACATCACCGAGAAGCGGCTGCGCTGCTGAGCCTAACCTTCGCATCAGCCCTCCTAGCCTTCCTGAGATATAACTGGTATCCGGCTCGGATATTTCCAGGAGACCTAAACTACACCATCGGAGCCGTCTGCGCAGCATCGACTATCATAGGGAACATAGAGCGCTTCTCCATTCTCTGCTTCACACCTTGGATCATCGAAGCCTTCCTAAAGGCAGCCTCAGCCTTCAAGGCTGAATGCTACGGTAGCCTACAACCAGATGGAACTCTAAAACATGAGGGAAAGATTAGATCGCTCACCCATATCATCATGAGACTCGGCAACTTCAGGGAGTGGGAGGTCTCGCTCATCCTCATAGCCCTGGAGGCGGTCATCTGCATAGCCTCCTTCCTCAGCGTCCTTTAAGGGGGTTCGCCTTGATCCTCATCCTCGCAGGTGGCGGGGGGCACACGGCGACGGCTAGGATACTCGCCGAGGAGCTTAAAGGTAAAGCCGAACTCTACTTCCTAGCTCCAAGAGATGACCCCCTGACCCCTTTACTCGAAGAGTATGGCCCCATTGAGATGTTGACTAGACCGAGACATCCGACGACGACAACTTGGAGATTCACCCTTCGACTGGTTAAGGCCTTCTATGAGGCTCTACGCAAGATGCCCGGAAACGTAGACGTGGCGGTGAGCACAGGGGGAAACTTCTGCGTCCCCCCGGCCCTAATCGCCTGGATGAGGGGGGTCTCCCTGGTAAACATCGAGAGCAGGGTGAGATTCACGGGTCCTTCGAGGACGGCGAGAATACTTCAACACATCGCGGAGCTTACAGCTCTACAGTGGGAAGAGCAGGCCCACTTTCTAAGAGGCGTCGTCTTCGGCCCACTGCTTCCAAGACCGAGATTCCAGCCTTGGAATGGAGGATACATCCTCATCACCGGTGGAACCTATGGCTATAAGGAGCTCTTCGACGCCGCCTCAAACAGCGAGCTGAGGAGGGTAGTCCTCCAGACCGGCCGCGTAGATCCGGAGCCTTATAGGAGGAGACACCCAAATTGGAGAGTCTTCGATTATGCATCAAACTTCGAGGAGCTGATAGCGGGAGCCAAAGTCGTCGTCTCACCCCCAGGGGCAACCCCCATGGAGGCGGCGGCCTACAATAAGCCCACCGTCGTCGTCTGTTATCCAAAATGGGCTAAGGCCGCGGAGCCACGGGACATGGAGATCTTCGCCCAGAAGCTCAACGCCCCCCTCCTCAAGGAGGTCACACCGGAGGGATTAATGAAGGCTATAGAGGAAGCTGAGAGGAGGGGGGGACCGAGGCTGAGAAGTGGCTCGGAGGCCCTCAGCGAAGCGATACTGGAGCTAGCGGTAAAGAATTAAAGGCGTTGAGGGAGCATCAATAGAGGATGGATAGAGAGAAGGCGGCTCTCATAATCGCAGTCATCCTATTGCTTTCCCTCTATACCTACTCTATCTACAACTACCTATGGCCCAGGGAGAGGGTTTGGGTGGTGAAGGTCTTCGACTGCACCTATAGGGAGGGGGGTGGATACACCTATGTCGCCGGATATGACGGCGGATATCTACGCCTAAAGGGCCGCTATGACCTAGAGGTGAACGCCACCTATAGGATTAGATATATTAGCCGCAGAGCCAATTGGGCCGATAGGGTCCTATCCATAGAACAAATCAGCTAAAGGGGATTCGAGTTGAAGAATCTCATACTCATAGTCATGGATGCCCTGAGATTCGACCATGTCAACTCCGAGATCACTCCGAACCTCATGGAGATCGCAAAGGAAGGGGTCTTCTTCCGATACTGCCTCGCTGGAGGGGGAAACACTAAGTTGAGTATACCCTGCATCATATCAGCCAACTATCAATATGACCCGGAGAAGAACCTGCCTATGGCATTAAAAAAGGTGGGATACACAACAGGATGCTTCCACTCCAATTTACTGCTGAACAATTTCAGAAATGGCTTCGATACCTTTATAGATCTGAAGAAAAAGAGACTCACTCAAAGGACGAAGAAAAAGATTAGGAAGATCATAGGTGATAAAGGAGTTAGACTCTTTAAAACGATTAGGAGAAAGATGAAAACGGCAGAAAGTTACATTCCTTATGAGAGAGCTGAGAAATTGGTGGAGAGATGCCTCAGATGGATGGAGGAAGTTGAGAAGCCCTTCTTCCTATGGGCTCACTTTATGGAGCCTCACGTCCCCTACTTTCCACCGGAGAATGACCTTGGGTTTTCAACCGAACAACTAATTAGGCTCAACGATAAGGTCGTGGAGGCAGCATATGGAAGGGAGACCCTTACGAGAGAAGAGGTAGAGATCATCAAGAGGCTTTATAGACTTGAGGTCTCCTATATGGATCGATGGCTCGGCGAATTCTATAGGAGGCTAGATAAAGAAAACACCATCATCGTATATACGGCGGATCATGGGGAGGAATTCGGGGAACATGGCCACTTCTCTCATGGAGGCAAGATCATCCCCGAGCTCCTCCACGTCCCCCTCATCATCGTCGGCGACGGAATAAAGCGGGGAGTCGTCGTGGAGGAGGATGTCTCCCACCTCGACTTGGCGCCAACGCTCCTCGACCTCCTCGGCCTCTATGAATACCGCTTCGGCCTAGGTCGAAGCTTCAAACACCTATGCGTCGAGTGACCTGCTCCAAGACATATCGTAGACGCTCACTTAGGTCTCGCTTGCAGAAATCCCTCATAAAGCTGTAGAACTCCCCATTCAGCGGCCTCTCAGAGCCCAATAGGAGATTGGTTAGGTAAGTTAGAAAGTAGATGAGGCCTCCGAGGACCCTCGGCTTCTTCCTCATATGTATGGCTGAGGAAAGCGCCGTGTGGGGGAGGGTGAAGCCAAATTTATATCTCACTCGACCCGTCAGCAGCCATCTGCTCAGTCGCAGCTTCTCCCAGCTCCTCATCTGGTAGTAGCGTATCTCGGGGAAGGAGGCGACGATCCAGCCTCGCATCTTCGCTTTGAGGATGGCGTGGAGATCGAAGGCTGAGAGAGGGTCGAAGCCTCCGATCTCATCCCAACATTCCCGTCTATATACGGAGGCTCCACCACAGGCATGCCACCTCCATAATCTCTCCCCATAGGGAACTCCGCTGGCTATTCCAAGTCTAGGATACTTCTCAAAACGATTGAGAAGGCGCTCCATATAGTCTGGAGTGAGATAACTATCTGCATCCAGTTTCAGTAGATACTCCCAATCGGGAACTAGCCTAGTTGCCTCCCTCACTCCATCGAGGCGGACGAGACATTCGTTTACGCCTCTAACAGCTATTCTCTCATGCATCGTTTTCAGCAGTTTAACTCTAGGTTCATAGCGTTTCACTATCTCAGGGGTCTCGTCCTCGGAGGAATCGTCAACTACGACGAAGGCTTCAGGCTGAATAGTTTGACTTAAAACTCCCTTTATAGCACCCTCTATCAACTTAGCCTCATTCCTACAGGCTAGGACTACGACGTATCCCACAGTCTTCTCCATCTTAACCCCTAAAGGGGAAGCCTAAAAATCTTAAATCGAGCTTAGATGTTTCATCTCTAGGAAGTGAAAGGGTTTTGTGTGGAATCTTCGGCTGCATCCTAAGACAGGGCTCTGTTGCCCCCCTCATCCATGAGGGCCTTAAGAGGCTTGAGTATAGGGGTTACGACTCCGTCGGCGTCGCCACCCTTGAGGATGGCGTGCTCCACATCAGGAAGGATGCAGGAAAGATCGATGAGGTGGCTGAGAGGCTGAGCTTCGATGAGATGCCGGGAGCCGTCGGCGTTGGACACACCAGGTGGGCGACGCATGGAGCTCCGACGATGGTGAATGCCCATCCCCACATCGACTGCGACGGCGTTGTAGCCGTCGTCCACAACGGGGTGATAGAGAACTTCCAAGAGTTGAGGAAGGAGCTGGAGGAGAGGGGGCATAGATTCGTGTCTAAGACCGATACGGAGGTGATTCCACACCTCATCGAGGAGGAGTTAAAGGGGGGAGCGCAGCCGAGGGAGGCTCTGTTGAGAGCAGCTAGGAAGCTTAAGGGGTCCTATGCCATAGCGGTTCTCTTCGCCTCGGACCCTGAGCACATCTACTGCGCCAGAAATGAGAGCCCCCTAATCATAGGGCTTTCAGAGAGCGGCGCCTACTGCGCCTCGGATATCCCCGCCATGCTCCCCTATACCAAGATGGTTACCTGGCTGAGAAACGGCGAGGCGGCCATCCTATCGGCTGGGGGCTATGAGATCCTCCGCGTCGAGGATGGCTCCAGGGTTGAGAGGCCCCTCACGGAGGTGACCTGGAGCCTGGAGATGGCTGAGAGGCAGGGCTATCCCCACTTCATGCTCAAGGAGATTTATGAACAGCCCCAGAGCCTCCGGAACGCCCTGAGGCTTCAGAAGACCTACCTCGACCTCCTCGCAGCCTTCATGGATAGGGGAAGGGAGGTCTTCTTGGTGGCCGCTGGAACCTCCTATCATGCCTGTCTAGCAGCCTCCTACATGTTCTCGAAGCTGGCGAGGTTAACGGCCTACCCCGCCATCGCATCGGAGTTTATAGAGCGCTACGGCTCCTCGGTGGGTATAGACTCCGTCATCCTAGCCGTCAGCCAGTCCGGCGAGACCTACGACACATTGAAGGCCGTAGACTACGCGAGGATGAAGGCCGCCACGATTCTGGGGGTGACAAACACCGTCGGCTCGACTTTGACGAGGGTCTCCAGAGCCTACATCGTCCAACAGTCAGGCCCGGAGATCGGGGTGGCGGCCACCAAGACCTTCACCGCTCAGCTTCTCGTCCTAGCCCAGCTGGCGCTGCGATTGGCGAGGATGAGGGGGAAGATCTCGCAGGATGAGATCGATGGGTTCCAAGAGAAATTGTTGGCGATCCCCTCCATCGTCGAGGAGGTTTTAGATCGTTCGGCGGCGAAGGTGGAGGGGCTAGCTGAGAGATATAAGGATGAGGGGCTCTTCCTCTTCCTTGGACGTGGAATAAGCTCCGCCACAGCGCTGGAGGGAAGGTTGAAGCTCCTAGAGATCACCTATATCCCCTCCCTGGCCTACCCGGCGGGGGAGAGTAAGCACGGCCCCATCAGCATCGTGGAGGAGGGGGTTCCCTGTATCTTCCTCTGCCCAAGGGGTGAAACCCGAAAGGAGATCATTGGAAGCATCATGGAGATGAAGGCGAGGGGAGCCAGGATCATAGCCCTCTGCGAGGAGGGCGACGAAGAAGTGATGGAGCTCTCAGACGACTACATCGAGATGCCTAGGGGGATTCCGGAGCTGCTTTCACCGATACCCTACGTCATACCCCTCCAGCTATTGGCATATCACATAGCGGTGAAGAGGGGGCTTGACCCCGATAAGCCGAGGAATCTCGCCAAGAGCGTCACCGTCCCCTGATCGATGCCTCTTTTATTCCCTCAGTAGATCATAAGGCTGAGATGACAGCTCCCGCCGATCTCGTCTTCCTAAATGGGAAGGTCATCACCGTCGACTCCGAAAACCGGATCGCCGAGGCCGTCGCGGTGAGGAAGGGGCGAATAGTAGCCGTAGGCTCAAACGAGGAGGTGAGATCCCACATCGGGGAGGGGACGAGGATCATAGATTTGGAGGGGAGAGCCCTCCTACCCGGCTTTATAGACACCCATACGCATCCAAGCCATGCAGCCGTCAGGCTCTATGAGATCGACCTACGATCGCCGCCGGTTAGAAGCATTAAGGATGTATTAAGATTGGTGGCTGAGAAGGCTGAGGAGCTTGGCCCGGGAAAGTGGGTGAGGGGAACCAACTATAATGAGGCGAAGCTCGTCGAGAGGAGGCATGTAACCCGATGGGAGCTGGATGAGGCAGCGCCTGAGAACCCGGTCTTCATAACCAAGGAGACGGGACACGAATTCGTCGCCAATAGTATGGCCCTAAAGATCGCGGGGATCACCCGGGGCACGCCGGATCCGCCGGGGGGTAAGATCGATCGGAGAGCCGATGGGGAGCCCACCGGTGTCCTATATGAGACCGCTGGAAGACTCGTCAGGGAGCATATACCATCTTACACGGTGGAGGAGGTGAAGGAGGGGTTGAAGAGGGTCTGGGATCAATTTGCGGAGTGGGGCATAACGACAACCCATGACGCGGGCGTCGACACCACAGCCCTCAGAGCCTATCAGGAGCTCCTCGCCGAAGGGGTGAGAAAGGTTAGAACTCATTTGATGATCATGGTCAGAAGCCCTAAGGGCGAAGACCTCCTGGAGGCCTTAACTCAGCTTGGCATAGAGTCCGGCTTCGGCGATGAATGGCTGAAGATTTTGGGCGTCAAGATCATGGGCGACGGCTCCGGCGCAGGCGGCACAGCGGCCGTCTATGAACCCCAGCATCGGGGACCTGGGGGATTAGGCATCATGGTGACGCCTCCAGAGGAGTTGAAGAGACTTGTCTTGAAAGCTCATAGAGCCGGTTTAAGGGTGTGCATCCATAGCATCGGCGACAGGGCCATCGACTATGCCTTAGATGCCATAGAGGAGGCCCAGAGAGAGCTGCCCCGGCCTGATATTAGGCATAGGATAGAGCATAACAGCCTCTGCACCCCGAGGCAGCTGAAGAGGATAAAGGAGCTGGGCGTCACGCCGTCTTCCAGCATCGGCTATATGTGGAGGCTGGGCGACGACTACCTGGAGAACTTCGGCCCCGAGAGGGCTCGGTGGCTCCACCCCCATAGGTCGATGCTGGAGATGGGCATCATCGCCGGAGGCAACAGCGACTATCCCGTCAGCGATGGGAATCCCCTCATTCAGATCTACGAAGCCGTTACTAGGAGAACTCGGAATGGAGTGATCGTCGGCCCTGAGGAGGCGATCGGGGTTATGGAGGCGATTAGGCTGTATACCTGGAATGGAGCCTACCTGGGTAGGGAGGAGCATTTCAAGGGGAGCATAGAGCCCGGCAAGCTGGCCGATCTCGTTGTCCTAGATCGTGATCCTCTATCGGTTCCCGTGGAGGAGTTGAAGGATATCAAGGTGGTGATGACCATCGTCGACGGCAGGATCGTCTACCAAAGGCCTAGCAGGTGAGGTGGAAGGCCGCTGCAGCCCTCCTCCCCTCTTGGATCAGCCTGTTATAGGTCTTCCAGGCCTCACCGGTTCTCTGAATCACCACCTCTATGCCCATCTCCCTCAGACGGCGAGCCACCTCCTCTGGAACCCTCATCAGCCCCGAGTAGCCGGTGCCTATGATCAGAACCTCAGGCCTCTCCTCCAAGACCTCCTCCAGGTCATCGATGCATAGTCTATGCCCCTCCCTCCTCCACCAGTTTGGCCTGACGCCGCTGGGGAGTATGATGAGGTCTCCAGTGTAGCTAACTCCATCTATTCTCATCTCTCCAAAGCGGTAGGATTCGATCATATTCCCCATCCTCCTGAGGAGTTGAAGCCTTTTTTAGGTTAGCCCCCTGCCACATCGCAGGCGTAGAGGTAGAGGAGGGCGTATATCTTGGCGAAGTCCTTTAGGCGCTCTATTGAGACCCACTCATCTGGTCCGTGAACCCCGGAGCGGTAGTTCTCCCCTGGGCCGAAGGCCATGGCAGGTATTCCTGCCATGGTGGTCAGCCACGTGGTGTCGTTGGAGCCCGAGGTTCCCTTAGGCTCCAAGGAGTATCCCACAACCCGTTCAACGGCCTTGGCTGCGATCTGGTAGACCTCCTCGTCGATGGATATCTCGCTGGGAGGCCACCAGAGGATCGTCGAGACCTCAGCGTCCAGCTCTGGATCCTCAGCCCTAAGCATTTCGATGAGGCTCTTAACCTCCCTCAGGGTTTCCTCCCTCGTCATTCCCGGTATCACCCTAATGTCGCAGGTGGCCTCGCAGAGTTCTGGGATGACGTTCTCCTTGATTCCGCCTCTAATTATGGTTCCAGGAGCCACCGTTGGATCTGGGAGGAGGCTGTGGGGCCTATACTTCAGTCTAAGCTCCTTTAGGGCTAGGAGGATTTTACACATCTTCAATACGGCGTTAACTCCCTCCTCAGGTCTGCTGCTGTGGGTTGCCTTGCCCCTCGTTAGGATCTTGATCCAGTGGAGCCCCCTCACCGCTGTCCTGGCGTAGATGTGGTCTTTGAAAACGGAGGCCTCGCCGACGATGGCCATATCGATGCATTCACGGGTTGCGTATCCCTTCTCCACCAGGTATTTGGTTCCATACTTCGACCCCGTCTCCTCGTCGGCGACGGCGTGAATGTGGAGATCTCCTTTAAGGGCGATCCCCTCCTCCCCCAGGGCCTTAGCTGCGATGATGGCTGAGGCGATGGCTCCCTTCATATCGGAGGCGCCGCGCCCATAGATTCGTCCATCCTTCACCACAGCCTCGTAGGGGTCTAAGGACCAGAATTCGAGATTTCCTGGGGGCACTACATCGTAGTGGCCGTTGAAGAGGAAGCCCCTCCCACCGCCTTCGCCTCTTAGGACAGCCACCGTGTTCACTCTTCTAGGCGCTGGCTCGACGAGCTCCACCTCGAAGCCTAAGGCTTCCAGCTCCTCGGATACGAGCTGTGAAACCTCTCCTTCGTCTCCCGGGGGATTCTCACTTGGAATCCTTATGAGCCTCCGGGTCAGTGCGACCAATTCATCTGATAGGGCTTCAACCCTCTTGATTATGGCCTCCTCGATGCTCATCGATTTAGATCTACGTTGATTCGAATATATCTCTGCTCAACATCGTCAATTTAATAGGATTGGAGGCTAACTCTATCTCGATGGTTCTTCCAGCTAAGGTCTTTGAGGTTACCGATCCGCCCTCCCTCTCGACGATGGCTGAGAGGTTGGAGGGCTTCAGGGAGGAGGAGGCCTACGAGACTGAGGAGGGAGCTAAGCTCAGCCTCATCACAGAGGTCATAAACATCGGCGTGGAGGAGGATGTCCTCTCAGGGGTTTTCTGCCGCGACTTCGTCAAGCGCCGATATTACCGGGGTAGAAGCCATGAGACTCCGGTCACGGAAGAAGCCCCCTTCTGGTTCAAGCGCTTCGACGACAGGGTCTTCCTCATAGTCCTCGCCCCCTCGGTGGCTAGGGGTGTTAAGAAGCTGCTGACGAGTCATGTGGCTAATAAGCTGGGGGAGATCATCTTCGGCGAGCGCTGGAGAATAGTGGAGGCACGGATACCCCATGAGACCCTCAAGGAGCTCCACGAGTCGAATCCTCAGGCGACGAAGCTCATCTGGTTCGATGACATAGACATACCTGGAATAGAGAAGCTCTGCCTCTCAGGCCCGAGTCTGGCCGATACAAGCCTCTACCATGAGTATCTGAAGCATGGGAAGATCTGGTATGTCGTCTTCGAAGTCGTTAAGCGAGGCATAGTCGTAGGCGTCACCAGGGACTGCGTCGTCACCCTCTTCAGCAAGAGCACCATAGAGAACTTCGTGGAATACATAATGGAGGATATATTGAAGCTGATAGAGTAGTAATCGGTTATACCATTAAAAATGGAGGAAGACCCTCAATATGGCTGCGGCCAAGTGGGGTGCAACCCTTATTCCGAGATAGACGAAGAGGGTGATGATCAATAGCTCCAATCCGCTTTTCAGGTCGATCCTGCCGAGGAGGAGGGCTGCGGCGAGGTCGAAGAGGGCTGCGAGGAGAACCGTCGCCTCAACCCCGAGGCGTTGGAAGGTGTAGAGGAGGATTAGGAAGAGGGGTATGCCGATCAGGCAGCCGAGGGCGATGGTCAAAACGGGGTTTAATCCAGCTATCTTCGACTCGGTGGCTATCATAGCCGTCATCCTTGGACAGGTTACGTAGAGGGCGAAGGCCGTCGAAGCCAGGATGAGAAGCCAAACATCCATACCTCTCCCACCAGCCATCACGGTGAGAGTTAGGGGTTGAGGAATTTATAATCAGCGAGCGCACCCCTCAAATACCCCTGGAGACCTTCAATAGCCCTAATGGATGAGGGTGAGAGACTGCGGATTCGAGTGGACTACCACATCCATGAGAGGCACTCAGCCGACACGGCTCCGGGGTCGACCGTCGAAGCCTATGTTCGGAGGGCTGAGGCCTTAGGCCTTGAGGAGATATGCTTCACAACCCACCTCATCGTCTCAGGCCCTGATGTGGCGACGGGCATAGATCCCGATGAGATACCGGAATACTTCAGGGAGATCGAGGAGGCTCAGGCCTCAACATCGGTGAGGCTCAGAGTCGGCTTAGAGGTGGACTACTTCCCAGGGGAGGAGAATCGAATAGAGCGCATCCTCGACGAGTATCCCTTCGACTTCATCCTCGGCGCCCTCCACATCGTCAAGGGCTGCGACCTAGGCTATAGGCATGGAGCTGAGAGATTTTTCGCCGATAAACCCATGCATAAGGCCATCAAAACCTACTTCAAATGGTTTAGGAGGGCCGTGGAGAGCCAGCTCTTCGACGTGATGGCGCATCCAGACTACTTCAGGAGATACCTACCATCCATAGGTCTAAGAACACCAACCTTCGAGGAGTATACCCCAGAAGCCCTTGAGGCCTTGGAGGTGGTGAAGGAACACCACATCGGCTTCGAGATCAACTCCTCCGGATACAGACATGGAATAGGGGACTGCTACCCAACCCTCGAATTCGTTGAGGCTGCGAGGAGGATAGGCATAGAGAACATAACCATAGGATCAGACTCCCACAGCGTTGAGCATCTCGGTGGATGGCTGAACCACGCCCTCGAAACCCTCACCAAAGCAGGATATAGAAAAATATCCGTCTATCAGAATAGAAGAATGAAGACGAGAGATATTATAAGTTGATTTCTATTATGTTTCCGTTTGGTTCTATCTCATATGCAGGCCAATACACCATATTTTCATCTTCGTTTAAAAATCCAAACATTATTAAATATGTTCCATAATAACATTTATTTTGATTTTTTATAATTTCACTTATCCTATAAAGAGCATCATCCTCATCCTCCTCTCCCGGATAAAAGAAACAAATCTTAAGAGGAGCACAAACTTCAATTAATTTATTTATAACATATTCTATGTTTGATGGGTCGTTCTCATGTTCAATTACAACATCTGTTTTCCATGGGGTTTGCATCCATCCTTGTGGTTTTGGAAGATAGTAATACCATACTTGATCTATTTTCATCCATTCAGCCTGAATTTTATAGCCAAATTTTTTTCCAATCTCTCCTAAGAGGCCAAAATCACCTTTCTTTCTACTCGAACTTGTTCCTAACATCTTTGCTGTTCATTCTTTATTTAAATGATAAATTTCAACCCATTTCTTTTCATCTTTCTCAAACTCGATAAGAAATTCCCTTAGAAATGCTCTACAACCTAAAGTCATACTAACATTTCAGCAATTTAATGTTAATATAAAATTTGCGAATACCTGAAGAGATGGCGCCGGGGGTGGGATTTGAACCCACGCGGCCCGCATGGGCCACAAGCTCTCCAGGCCTGAGCCCTCCCTAGAGGTTTGCTCCCTACCTGGCTGGGAGACCCCGGCCCAGGAATTTGATGTTGAGGGCTTCAATTTAAAGGATTTCGCTCTCTTCCTGGTCTTTTATGAAGATGGTCTCCCTTAGCCCTCTAAAATGTTCGTCTCCCGTCACAACCTTTCTGTCAATCCTTCCCGCCGTGCTTAGGATCATAGAGTCTGCGAGATCCCATCCTCTACGCCGCCTCTTCATCTCCACATCAATCTCTCCGGTCTCCATAGCCGTCTCGAAGTCCAGCTCCACCATCTGCGTCGAAGCCCTAATTAACTCCAGCCTCACCCTCAGGGGTGAAAGGGCCTTAACCGGGGATTTGAGCCAAACATCGATGCCGGGAGCCGCTCCCTCTCCAGGATCAGCCTCCTAATCACCTCATCTAGGCTCCTCACACCCGTCTCCGCCTTCAATCTACTCGGCATCTGATGGGCTCTCTCCGAGAACTGAATCGTCGTCGGCATCCCAGCCATAGGCTATATTTATAGAATATAATGTTTGACCGAGGCCCTCCACAACTTTAAGAGTCGGTAAGACGCATTATACACGGTGGTTATGAATCAGAGCTGGATTGAGCGGAGTCAGAACACCCTGAAGCAGCTGAGGAAGCTGATATCGACCCCTAATATGGATCGCCTAGATTTGGTGAGGGTGATGCGCTTCGCCTTCGGAGCCTTGGGTCAGAGCCTCGCAGGCTGGATGCAGTGGATTAACAGCCCCGAGATCATGTCCACCTTCAGCAGGGATGAGCTGGAGGAGATGGCCAAGACTATCACGAAGATGGTGGAGGAGTTCATAGAGTATGACATCAAGGTGACGGAGGAGGGTATGCGGAAGGGCCTAGCGAAGCGTAGGGCGAGGCAGGGTATACGCTTCGTAATATAGCCGCTCACCTCGTAACCCCTATATTCTAGGGGCCTCGATTATTGGAGGGTTAGGAGTTGCTAGACATAAAGCTCATCAGAGAGAACCCCACCCTCGTCAGACGCAACCTCGAGAGGCGTAGAGACCCAGAGATACTCAAGCTCTTCGACAAGCTGCTGGAAGTCGATGAGCAGTGGAGGAAGCTGACGACGAAGGTCAACGAGCTTAGAAGAAGGCGAAACGAGATCAGCGCCGAGATCGCAAGGCTGCTAAAGGAGGACAGGGACGTCTCGAAACTGAGAGAGGAGGCTAAGAAGCTGCCGGAGTTGATCAAGGAGGCGGAGGAGGAACGTCGAAAGTTATGGGAGGAGGAGCGCTACATATTGATGAGGCTGCCGAACCTCCTACACGAATCCGTCCCCGATGGAGAGGATGAGCACGACAACGTCGAGATCCGACGCTGGGGCGAGCCCCCGAAGTTCAGCTTCAAACCCCGAAGCCATCTAGAGGTGCTGAGGGATCTCGGCCTCATAGACTTCGAGCGTGGAGCCAAGGTCGCCGGAGCAGGCTTCTGCTACCTCCGCAATGAGCTGGTGCTGCTGGACTATGCCATAATGATGTTCGCCATAGAGGAGCTCCTGAAGAAGGGGTATACGCTCATCGAGCCACCCTTCATGTTGAGGCGTGAACCCTACGAGGGAGCCACATCCCTAGAGGACTTCGAGAAGGTGATGTATAAGGTGGAGGGCGAGGACCTATACCTTATAGCGACGGCCGAGCACCCCATAGCTGCGATGTTCATGAACGAGGTTCTCAATGCCGAGGATCTCCCCATAAAGATCGTCGGCGTCAGCCCCTGCTTCCGAAGGGAGATCGGAGCCCACGGCAAATATACGAAGGGCCTCTTCAGGATGCATCAATTCAACAAGGTGGAGCAGTTCATCTTCTGCCTCCCAGAGCAGAGCTGGGAGCTCCACGAGGAGCTACAGCGAAACAGCGAGGAGCTATACCAGAAGCTGGGACTCCATTATAGGGTGGTGAACGTCTGCACCGGCGACATCGGAACCCTGGCGGCGAAGAAGTATGACATCGAGGTCTGGATGGCCGACGGCGTCTACAGGGAGAGCGGGAGCAACAGCAACTGCACCGACTACCAGGCTAGAAGGCTCAACATCCGATATAGGCTCAAGCCGGGTCAGCCACCGGCCGGATACGTGCACACGCTGAACAACACGGCCCTAGCAACGAGCCGGACGATGCTCGCCATCGTAGAGCAGTACCAGCAGGAAGACGGCTCAGTGCTGGTGCCCAAGCCCCTGCGAAAGTATATGGGAGGCATAGAGCGAATAGAAGGACTATTAAATCCTCTTAAAGTTTAAAAATCAAATAAATAGACCAAATTTAATTTTAAATCTCCAATTTCGAGCTAAAAATTCCCTAATAATGTTCTCATCGATTCCTTTTTCTTTTAGAAATCTTTTTAGCTCTTCTTTAGTTATTACTTTTCTATTTAATTTTTCAAGAGCCACTTTAAATTCTTCTTTCATTAAAAGTTTTAATATATCACTAAATTTAAAGGAATTAGTGTTTCCACTATTAGTTGACATAATTCTAGTTATATTACAATTTGTGTTTAGAAAAACCATATGAGTAGTAAAATTAAAAGTATAAGCAGGAAAATCTGCTACTCGAACAAAACAAGTATTATTAAGGAAGTCTGGTGAAATTGAATGAATGTTTTGAGAATTTATTAATGGAAATGCATAATATACTCTATCAAAACCTAAAAAATAAGATGTTACAAGAAGTTTTAAATGTTGATCACGAGCTTCGTTATTGTTAATTTCAAAAGTCCAGATATTCATTCTACTACGTTGAGGATTGAATCTTTTAAATTGAAATGCTAAAAGAAACATTCTGTTTGTGGGCAAATTTATAGCGCAATCAAGTCCTATCCTTCCTTCGTATCTCATGTTGAACCCATAAATAAATGTCCTTTGAAATACTCCACCTAATTGTCTTATTCGATTAATTATATTTTCTCCAACATTTAGTTCTAACGTTTTTTCTGAGACAACGAGAGACATTCTATTGAAAGTTATTTTTAAAAATTTATATGTTACGATCAGAATAACGCTAAAGAATGTCGGGCCTCGTCTTCACCCTTATACTGGCCGCAGCCTCCCTGGCTATGCTGGAGGGCTTCCTCAGAGACCTAGGCTTCAGGAGGATCGGTGGAGGGGGGTGGCATGGCAGGATTAGGGAGGGGGAATGGCTCGTGGATGTCTTCATCAGGAGGATCGATGATCGGCTTCAACTGCTATTGCCGGACGCCTCGATTCCGAGGGAGGTGTGTGAACGGGTTGTGAGGAAGCTGGCCGCGGAGCTATACGCCCAGGTGGAGCATCGCCCCTTCGATCCCAGCTATGTGGAGGTTGTAGGCCCGACACCCTCCTTCTGCCACTACTGCCTAGAGGAGGTCTACATGCCCTATAGGTGTCATA
>CAZEET010000011.1:0-17046 GCA_964511325.1 uncultured Candidatus Bathyarchaeia archaeon
TCATCTTCGCAGCTGGATGCTCCACATCCATCTCCTTCAGCATCGTCGCACCGTCATTGGTGATGGTGACATCTCCGAAGCTATCCACCAGCATCTTATCCATACCCTTAGGCCCAAGTGAAGTTCTAACGGCTTCGGCTATGATCCTCGCAGCCATTATGTTGGCCCTACGGGCCTCGTCTCCCCTTCTCCTCTCGGTTCCCTCCTTGAGAATGAGAACCGGAATGCCACCTCCAGAACCAGCTATGCTCATCTTATTTTCACCCCGGAAACCATAGACGAAACCCTAGAATTCGAATATAAACTTTTCACCATGATTCAAGCTCTAGGAGCCTAGGACTCGGCTATAACCCTATTCCTAAGCCTCCCTATACGCTCTATCCAGGCTTCCACGACATCCCCGGGCTTTAGCAGCTTCTCTGGATCGGTCATGCCAACGCCGGAGGGGGTTCCAGTCGCTATCACGTCCCCCGGCTCCAGGGTCATCCCCTCGGAGAGGATGCTGATGATCTCGGGGATATCGAAGATCATGCGGCCTGTGTTAGAACACTGCCTTAGCTCATCGTTCACCCTTAGCGACATATCTAGGCTCATGGGGTCTCCAACCTCCTCCGGCGTCGCTATGCATGGGCCCATGGGGGCGAAGGTGTCTAGGCTCTTACCCCTAAACCATTGTCTATGCCTCCTCTGGAGGTCTCTGGCCGTGACATCGTTGAAGACCATGTATCCCGCAACGTAGTCGTAGGCCTCCCTTCGAGGAATGTATTTACCCCTACGTCCTATCACTAGAGCAAGCTCTACCTCGTAGTCCAGCTCCCTCGTCGCCCTTGGATAAACGATGTCGTCATAGGGCCCAACTATGGCGGTTGGAGCCTTTGTGAAAAAGACCGGCACCTCCGGAGGCTCAGCTCCACCCTCCTCCACGTGATCCATATAGTTGAGGCCTAGACAGATGACATTCTTCCTAGGCCTCACGGGGGCGTCAAGCTCCACCTCTCCACACCTAATGAGGAGCCCTTCTCCAAGGAGCTTCTTAGCCTCCTCGATTAGAAGCCTCTCAGCTTCCTCCATGGCTCGCTCCGCCTCCTTCAGCCCCTCCTCCAACTCCAGTAGGGAGACCATATCATAGTTGAAGGGGCCATCAAGATCCTCCATCGCTCCTCCTAGATGCCGTTCAAAGGCCCTATTCAAGTCGAGAATATAGTCCCCAATGAGGGCTCCTATGCGTCGACCACTCCTACGATAGGTGACAAGCCTCATACACAACTTCTTTAGGCTTAAGAAATTTATCCATATTGGCATGGAGGTCAAGACCCATAGGAGAGCCAATCGAAGGCTTGTGGGCAAGCCGATAAAGCTTGGAGAAGGAGAGGCATTAGTCGAGCTCGAAGCCGTGGAGGAGATGGCCGTCGATGATCGGGGACTCATCCATGGAGGTTTCACCTTCGGATTGGCCGACTATGCTGCTATGCTGGCCGTCAACCATCCCAACGTCGTGTTGGCCTCGGCGGAGGTGCGCTTCACAGCCCCCGTGGAGATTGGAGACCTGATGAGGGCCGAGGCGAGGGTGATAGAGGAGCGAGGTAGATGGCGACGAGTTGAGGTGAGAGTTTCCGTGGGGGAGAGAGTGGTTCTAGAGGGCTTTATGGACTGCGTGGTTCTTGAACGCCATGTCCTAGATGGGGCTTCGAGTGAGAAGTCTTCCTAAACCGATTTTCTTATGGGTTGTCGAACACTAAGACTTTTATAGGGGTACCCCATTCATATTGAGGGTTTAGGTGGGTCGCCCTTGCCGATAGTGTTTGATCCTGGGAAAGAGGGTTTGGAGAAGGTCCTGCGGGACTATCAGATAGAGGCTCTTAGGGTGGTTTGGGCCAATGCCGAGAGAGGGGTAACCTCTAGGGAGGTTTGGGAGAGCGTTAGAAAGGCTCTTGAGGGCATCAAGACCATCTCTAGGGCGTCTATCATAAACTTCCTCAACACCATGTGCGACGACGGCATCCTACGCTATAAGGAGGAGACCTGCAAGGGTGGGATGAGACGTAAGTACTTCCCAGCCCTAGATGAAGAGGGCTTCAAGAAGTATATAGCCAAAACCATCATCGAGAGCCTATTAAGGGACTTCCCGGAGCAGACTTTAGAGGCGATAAGAGAGGCCGTCGGTGGGCATCCAGAGCTGGCAGATAAATTGAGGAATCTACTCTAAGCGACGACTTTCACCGCTTTACCCCTTCTTCTTAGGAGATACCCCCGATAACCTCCCTCACGATTTTACCTGGCTTAAGGCCTCGGGATTCTCCCCTAGAGGTTGCAGCCTTGATTTCAGCGTTCAAGACGTCCTCAAAGGTGTTCACGCCGGTTACCACCGCGGCGGCTGCCCCAAGCTTCTCAGCCACCTCGAGGTTTAGATAACCGCACATGACGAAGCCACTTTTGCCGAGGATGAGGAGCATCGGCGGCGTCCCTGGCATCTCAACTCTCAAACCCAAGAAGGCTTTACCCTCAACCTCCAGCTTCTCGATCTCTATCATAACCCTCTCTATAGCCTCCCTCTATGAACGATTTAACACTTCCCACAGGTTTTTATTGGCCGCCTCATATCTCAAGCTGTCTTGAGCCAGGGGGATGTCTTCGCCCTCCTCTGCAGGCCGATCAGAAGGCTGATCAAGGAGCGGGGATTCGATGAACCGACGGAGCCTCAGAGGAGGGTGATCCCCCTAATATTAGAGGGTAAAAACGTTCTGTTGATCTCGCCGACGGCGACGGGTAAGACCGAGGCCGCCGTGCTCCCCGTCTTCCATCTCTACCTCCAGAGCGGTGACCGCCCACCAGGTATCAGCATCCTCTACATCACACCTCTAAGAGCTCTGAACAGGGATATCCTTGACAGGCTGAGCTGGTGGTGCTCAAAGCTAGATATCAAACTGGCGGTGAGGCATGGAGACACATCGCTGAGGGAGAGGAGCATCCAGAGTCAAAGCCCCCCGGAGATGCTGATAACGACGCCTGAAACCCTCCAGATAGTCCTCCTAGGCAGGAGGTTGAAGAGGTACCTGAAGGCTGTGAGATGGGTCATTGTCGACGAAGTTCACGAGTTAGCCGACAATAAGAGGGGATGCCAACTCGGCGTCGCCTTGGAACGATTGAGGGAGATCACCGGCGGCGAATTCCAGATCATCGGCCTCAGCGCCACCATCGGGAGCCCGGAGGAGGTGGCACGATTCCTCGTGGGCGACGAGAGACCGATAGAGGTGGTGAAGGTCTCTGTGGCAAGGAGAATGGAGCTTGAGGTCCTCTATCCGAAGGTAGAGCCAGAGGACTATGAATTGGCTGAGAAGCTCTATACGCATCCAGAGGTGGCGGCGAGGCTTAGGGTGATGAGGGAACTCGTCGAGAGACATAGGACTACGCTGATCTTCACAAATACGAGATCGACATCAGAGGTGTTGGCCAGCAGATTCAACATATGGGATGTGGACTTCCCCCTCAGCATTCATCATGGATCCCTAGCGAAGACGAGTAGGATAGCGGCTGAGAGGGGTTTAAAGACCGGAGACCTTCGAACCGTCGTCTGCACCTCATCCCTAGAGCTGGGCATCGACATCGGGAGAATAGACCTAGTTATCCAATACAACTCCCCGAGGCAGGTGACTCGGCTGCTACAGCGAGTCGGCAGAAGTGGCCATAGGCTGGGGAGGGTGGCGAAGGGCGTGATCATAGCTATAGACAGCGACGATGCCTTGGAGGCGATGGCCATAGCCCGAAGAGCCCTCGGGGAGGAGCTTGAACCGGTGGTTATACCGGAGAAGCCCTATGATGTCCTCATAAACCAGATCGTCGCGGAGCTAATGCCCAGGGGACGCCTATACTTCCTCCAGATA
Source organism: uncultured Candidatus Bathyarchaeia archaeon (assembly GCA_964511325.1). GTDB lineage: Archaea > Thermoproteota > Bathyarchaeia > TCS64 > B23 > B23. The sequence continues at coordinate 3,882 of CAZEET010000011.1, forward strand.
CTCAACATCTTCCGCAGGGCCTACCCCTATAGGAAGTTGACAGAGGAGGACATCAAGTTTGTAGCCAGATATATGCATGAACGCTTCCCCAGATTAGCCTGGGTCTCTGAGGTTGATGAAGTTCTCATCAAGCCTAAGGGGCAGAGTCGAAGCCTATACCGATACTTCTTCGAGAACGTCTCCATGATACCAGATGAGAAGGATTACCTCGTCATCGATGTCGACAACGACACGCCCGTGGGGATACTCCACGAGGCCTTCGTAGCGGAGTATGGCAAGCCGGGGGTGAAGTTCATCATCAGGGGGAGCCCCTGGAGGATCCTCAACATCTACGGCGACAAGATATACGTTAAGGCTGAGGAGGATCCGACGGGGGCGATACCAAGCTGGATCGGCGAGGAGATACCCGTTCCCCTCGAGGTGGCCCTAGAGGTCGGCTGGATCAGGGGTGAGATTGAACGTCTGTTGCGTAAGGGAGGCTCGAGGGAGGAGGTGGCTGGGAGGCTGGCAGCGATCTATCCAGCCAGGGAGGAGACGATCCTAAGGGCCATCAGAGAGACCGTTGAACAGGTGGAGATGGGACTGCCTGTGCCTACGGATAAGCGGATCATCGTCGAGGAGTTCGAGGATAACATCGTGATCCACGCCCACTTCGGCACCCTCGTCAATAGAACTCTCGCCAGGCTGCTGGGCCATATCATCTCCGAGGAGACTGGCTTCCCGGTGGCGGTTCAACAAGACCCCTATAGGGTGATCCTAGAGACCGTTGCGGGGATTGACGCGAATTATGTAGCGGAGCTCCTCAGAGGGTTGGCCAATAGAGGCTTGGAGGCGGAGCTTAGGGAGGCGGTGACGAAGACCGGTCTCTTCAAGCGTAGATTGATAAATGTTGCGAGGAAGAGCGGCGCCATCAGCAAGTACGCCAACTTTAGCAACGTCACGTTAGGCCGCCTAATCAAGGGATTTGAGGGAACCTGCATCTTCGAGGAGGCCTATAAGGATACGCTTAGGAAGGATATGGACGTGGAGTCGACGATGAGGATACTGGAGAGGATCGCCAGGGGAGAGATAGAGGTCATGGTTCTCAGCGAAGGGCCGACTCCGATAGCGAGGGCTGCGATGGAGAGTACAAGGATGAAGACGGACATCGTTCCGCCGGAGCGGATAAACCGCATCATCGTCGAGTCGGCTAAGGTGAGACTACTCAACGAGTCTAGGGTTCTCCTATGCGTGAGATGTAGACGCTACCTGGATTGGGTGACGGTGAGGGAGCTGCCTGAGCAGCCCAGCTGCCCCCTCTGCGGCTCAACGGAGCTGGGAGTCTTCGACCATAGCCCGGAGGAGGTGATGGAGCAGTCATCCAGAGATCGCCGTGGAGCCAAGACGGCGAAGTGGTGGAGGAGGGGGAAGGACTACTCGAAGCTTGTCTCCCTATATGGTCGAAGAGCGATCCTAGTGGCCTCCGCAAAGAGGATCGAACCTTCAGAGGCCTGGGACATCCTCTCAGGAACCGAGGGCGAGTCCGATGAGTTTTTTGAGAGGATAGTGGAGGCGGAGAGGAGAGCCCTCAAAGCTCGCTTCCTCTAGCGACGGAATTATTAGCCTAATGGTGTTCATTCTATTCGATGAAGCGGATAGGCTTCGTCACCATAGGTCAATCGCCGAGGGGGGACCTAGTCCCTGGGATCATGAAGGCTCTAGGAGCCGGCTTCGAGGCCGTTGAGAGGGGCGCCCTAGACAACTTAACCCTTGAGGAGGTTAGGAAGATGGAACCTAAGACGGGTAAGGGGCTTCTAGTGACGAGGATGAGAGATGGAACCGAGGTGAGGATCTCTAAGGAATTCATACTACCTAGGATGCAGCGATGCATCGACGAATTGAACTCCATGGGGATAGAGGTTGTTCTACTACTCTGCGCGGGGAAGTTCCCCGAATTCAGGTCTAGAGCCCTTATCGTTAGGCCCCTGGAAATCCTTAGGGGTGTCGTCGACGCTTCGTTGAGAAAGGGATTACTTGGGATCCTCTATCCGGCGGCTGAGCAGACGGCTAAGGCGGCTGAAGAGTGGGCTACGGAGCATCGAAAGGTATACGCAGATGCGGCATCGCCCTATGGCCCAGTGGAGGAGGTGGAGGCTGCAGCCCATAGATTAGCTGAGAGGAAGGTGGACTTGACGCTGATGATCTGTATGGGCTACACTTTAGAGATGAAGCGTATAGTCCGGGAGATAACGGGTAGACCAGTCATCCTCGCGAGCTCTATGGCCGCCAGGGCGCTTAAGGAGCTCCTCTCCTAGGCCCCCTCGCCACCACATATATCTCGGCGCTCCCCTTCCTAGAGGCCATTGGCTTATAGGCTTTAACATAGCTGAAAGCCTCCTTAATCTCCCTAAGGAAGGCCTCGTACTCTGAGCCTTGGAAGGCCTTGACCACGAGCCATCCATTAGGTCTGAGGAGCTCCAGGGCTATTCTTAGGGCGCCCCTCGCTAGGTCTAGCTGTCTTCGATGATCGATCTCCCAGACCCCTGATATGCTGGGAGACATATCTGAGAGAACAACGTCGACACCCCTTGGAAAAAGCTCTCTCAATCGCCTCAGGGTTTCATCCTCCAGAGCGTCTCCCTCAAGGGTGATGATGTTCTCCGCATCCAACGGCTTTATGGGCTTGATGTCCACGCCTACGGCTAAGCCATCTTGGGGTAGATGCTCAGCCACTACCTGCAGCCATCCACCTGGAGCAGCTCCCAGGTCGACGATGTATCGAGCACCCTCTAAGAAGCGAAATCTCTTATTCAGCTGTATTAGCTTGAATGCCGCCCTTGAACGATATCCCTTCTTCCTCGCCATTCTTACATAGGGGTCCCGACGCCGTTCAGCCTTCCATCTACCGCTCATATTCGATCCCCCTTAAAACCTCCTCCAGCTCCGCGATGGAGGCCTCAGTCTTCACCCCCCTCCCATGGATGTGGGTTCTGGAGGCTCTATAGCCGGCTTCCCTCAGAGCTGAGACAACTAGCTCCGTCGGCAGCGATGATAGGTTAAGCCTGGAGCAGATGACATCGATGTGATAGAATGTCGGAGGTAGCTCCGCCTCCTCCATGGAGAGCCTTAGGATCCTGGGAAGCCTCGAGTCTAAGTCGATTCTACCCTGGACTATGGAGAGCATCTCGGAGCAGAATTCCGAGTCGGAAAGCGGTCCAAGCCATAGAGGGCCTCCAAACATCATCTTCGATCCGCATCTAGGGCAAACCCTACTGCTGGGATACTCGTACATCACATCCCTATGGAGACAGTTGGGGCAGTGTAGGATATAGCCTAGCCCCTCGAGACATCTATCGGCCTTCCTCGCCCCCTCCTCTAGTAGGGCGTAGAGCCTGATGTAGTGGTCAGCAGAGTAGCTGAAGAGGGGTGTGGTAGCCACATCGTGTTTGGCGGCGCTCCTGATAAGGGCTCCAGCCAGCAGTCTCAGAGCCACCTCGTGACAGTAGTCGGTCCTCAGGGGGAGGCCCCCATAACGTCTTAGGCAGACTTCAGGATATAGACCGCAGAGTGGAGGCATATCAGTTGCCGTCAAGGCGAGTAGGCCACCATCTCTACAGGCCCTTATGGCGGAGTCTAGGAACGGGATCGGGGAGCCGAAGGGATCTATATCGACGTAGTCGAAGCGTCCATAGGGCCTATCATGGAGTGAGAGAAGTAGATTGGCGTCTAGAAGCCTCGTCCTCACCAGGTTTGAGACGGCGTTAAGACGGATGTTTAGCTCCGCCATCTCGACCGCCAGGGGGTTAAGGTCTCCCATGACGACTCCAATAACCCCCTCGGCCTCCAGGGCCAGCCTTATCCCCCTAACGCCCGTGCCACACATCGGTTCGCAGAGGCTGAGGGATCTCCCTAGGCGCCTATGTAGAGCTGAGACGGCGAGAATGGCGGAGTCCCTATTCATCTTCATCCTTGGATTATAGAAGACAGGCGCCTTAGTCGGCTCATCTACCTCCACGTCTGGAATGAGGATGATCGCCTTACCCTCTCTAATCCTCCTCGTGGAGAAGGGGAGCATCGAGGAGATATAATTCTCATCCAATATATGCTTCTTCGGCATAGATATATCTATAAAGCTGAGGATTTGAAGGGAATTTAGTGCCTAGGGGAGAAGAGACCCTCTTGGAGATGGATGAGAAAAAACTACTACGCGATAGAAGGATACAGTTATTGATGGGACTCCTCCTAGGGGGAGACTTAAAGAGTATCACACCTATCTTAGACCCTGAGAAGGGATATAGATATCCAGATGCGGAGAGGATACTCGGCGAAGAGGCGGAGAGGCTGCTAGAAAGATTAGAGACTATAGGGCTATTAGGAAAGGAGCTATGCGGCCTCCTAGTCCTCTGCCCGAGATGCGGCTCTCCAAAGATCAAGAGAAGCGAAGGAGCCTGGAGATGTCTCAGATGCAATGCTCTTGAAGAAGAGGTGGAGCATAAACCACTGTACTGTTTCCGACCAAATCTAGAAAGGGTTAGAAGCCTCTCGGATCAATTGATCCTGCCGAGAGTCCTCGAATTTCTACGGGAGAGGGGTTATAGGACGGAGAGCCCTGGAGAGCTCGTTGGGGAGTCGGGTGTGAAACATAGCTTCGACGTGATAGCGAGAGGCCTCAGAGATAATCCACCTATCATAGTCATCGACATAGCACTAACCGAGGGGCTGGTAGAGGAGGAGAAGGTGAAAGAGATGTTCGCAAAGGTCTACGATGTAAGCCCCTATAAGGCCGTTCTCATAGCGGTTCCAGGATTGGGGGAGGAGGCGAAGAAGCTGGCCAATAGATATGGCATCGACGCCATAGAGGCGAGGGAGCTTAAATCGCTGCTGAGGGAATTGCTCAGGACGATTCCACCCGTGGAGGAGGCGGAGTATAGGACACTGGATGTCATGTCCCTATTATCGCTGCCGGATCACCTCAGGAAGACGGCGACGGTTCTATGCAGCCTCGGAGAGGCGACGGCTGAGGAGGTGGCTGAGAGAACCGGTAGGGCGAGGGCTGTTGAGAGCAGTTACCTCAACCAGCTGGTGAGGATGGGATACCTGAAGAAGGAGAGGAGGGGTAGGAGGGTTCTCTTCTCCATCGTATCATAGGTGATAGATGTGAAAGCTATATCAATACACTCGAGTAGGGGGGGAACCGGTAAGACGCTCCTCTCCCTCAACCTCGCAGCAGTCTACGCCTCTGAGGGGAGGAGCGTATCCCTACTGGACTTCGACTTCCGAGCTCCAAGTCTCTCAACGCTCTTTGGGGTTGAGAGACGGAGATGGCTGAATGACTATCTAAACGGGGAGGCAGAGGTTGAAGACATCGTGGTGGATCTATCCGACAGGCTGGGGGTAAAGGGGAGATTCCTCGTGAGCTTCGCAAACCCGGAGATGGAGGCGATGAGAGAGATCACTAGGAAGGATCGAAGATGGCAGATGAGAGCCCTGCGGAGGGTGATGAGGCTTAAGGATACGCTGGATAAGATAGACGTCGACACCATAATCTTCGACACCAGTCCGGGAGTTCACTACTCCTCCGTCAACGCAATCGTCTCAGCGGATCTCTCCCTCCTAATCTCCACGATGGATATCGTCGACCTTGAGGGGGCCCAAAGACTCATACGAGATCTCTATGAGGCCTTCGAGAAGAGGGTTTACATCATAGTCAATAAGGCCATACCCTACGAATTAGTCACCAAGGAGAGGAGGGAGATGTTGATCGCTAGGATCAGCAGATACTTCAGGCATCCCCTTCTCGCCATAATACCCTGCTACTGCGACCTACTATTACAGGGCTCTAGGAGAAGACCCTTCGTCCTCGAGAGGGAGGAACACCCCTTCTCCAAGGTTGTGAGGGAGATAGCGCACCGCCTAGACCACCTCTAGAGGTCTAGAGCCTCCCTCACCACTTCCTCGAAGCATCGCATGTATGCTCTGCCCTTATTAGTAAGCTGATAGACCTTCCTCCGCCTACCGCCCACATGTACATCCAGACCCTCCACCATCCCCCTCCTCTCAAGGGATGAGAGGAGAGGATAGAGCACGGGAGGACCGACCCTCAAACCATAGCGATCCCTGAGAATCTCCATCAATCTATAGCCCCATCGAGGTTCCTCGTCTATTAATCTGAGGAGGAATATATCCAAGAAAGCCCTGTAGAGCCTTCTCCGAAGATCATCCCCAATATTACAGTCATCGCTGGGCATCTAAGATACTTATTACGACCCTATATAAATGGGGACAGGAGCTCAAATCCATAACTCAACTATGAAGATGGAGTTCTAAACGGTATTTTCGATACTTTTAAATACACGGTAGAAGGGTCGGTTTTGAATATATCGGAGAATCGATATAATGTACATCCGTTCAACACAGCTACAGGTTGGAGCGAGTGGGGAGATGGCGCTGACGATCATCGTCGGCCAAATCTTCTCCTACATAGCCCTAGCCTTCGGCATGTTCTTCTTCCTCTACGCCACCAAGTACTACGTCGCGACGCTGCTAGCCCTCTTCGGCGGAGGAAGAAGTCTCGCCATAAATAATAGGAATCACATGAGGAACGGTGGCGTCTGGAGCGGAAGAGAGCCCTTCGTCTCCATCCATCTTCCCTTCTACAATGAAAGGAACGTTGCCAGGCGCATCATCGAGGCTTGTTTAAACCTCGACTATACAAATTATGAGATCATAGTCGTCGACGACTCGACGGATGAGACCGTTGAGATATTGAAGGAGATCGGCGTCAAGAGAAGAAAGCCTTTACCCACAATAAAGGTGATTCATAGGAAAGATCGAAGTGGATTCAAGGGGGGCGCCCTCGCCGTCGCCCTCCGACACATGGATCCAAGAACAGAATATGTTGTCGTCTTCGACGCCGACTTCATACCCCCACGGGACATCCTCAAGAAGTTTCTATGGTACTTCGGGGAGGGAGGGGAGGAGGCGCCGTGGAGGAACAACCATAGATTCGCAGATAGAATTCTCGGCTATTTCAACAACTATAGAAATGGCGGCTCCAGCATCATCGAACGGGTTGAGGAATGGTATAGGCGTAGACAAATAGCTGCTGTTCAAGGCTATCAGCTTCATCACCTCAACAAGAAGGAGAACTGGATCACGAGAGGCGTCAGAACTGAGTTCAGCGGCAGCTACATGGTGGAGAGAGTTGCTGAGGAGTTCTTCGGAGCCATGAAGATGATCGCTGGAAGCGTCTATATGATCAGGGCTGATGTCCTACGGGAGCTGGGCTGGACGACGAGCCTCACGGAGGATTGGGAGCTGACGGTGAGATTATACCTCGCCGGCTACAAGGTAGTCTATACGCCGCTGATACAGGCGCCAGCTGAGATCCCGACGACTATTATGAGATTGGTTCGTCAGCGGATGCGATGGGCTGAGGGACACACCTACGTGGTTAAGAAGTACTTCTGGCACATCCTAAGGTCTCCGATGCTGACTTGGAGGGAGAAGCTAGAATTTCTCTACTTCGCAGTTTACTATCTTCAATCCTTCTTCTTCCTCGTGGGCACCATCTCCTGGATGATCGCTGAGATACTGCATCAACACCCGTGGTTCTGGACAGCCACCTTTGGCTGGTGCCTCATCCTCAGCAATCTCTTCGCCCTCCCCCTCATGGGGTTGGCAGGGCTCTTCATGGAGCGAAGCGCCCTAGAGGACTTCCCAGGTCTCCTATCATTTATAGCCCTCAGCTATGTCATCGCTCCCTTCCAGGCCTACGCCGCCCTCAGAGGCCTAATAGAGAAGGAGGAGGGAACTTGGTTTAGAACTTTCAAGACGGGAAGAGTCACAGATCGCATCCTCAGCGTGAGGCTGAGGCGGCTCTTCGGATGGGTTCTACCAAGGAGAAGCTCCAGCAGCGAGGAGAGGAGAGTTGAAGGGAAGAAGGGGAGAAGAAGGGAGCCACCCATCTCCTCCATCATCTTCCTAATCCTCCTCTCCTCCCTAATCGCCTGGATAACCATCTCCGTTAGAGCTCAGGGAGAGGAGGTAACTCAACATACGGCGCTGATCGTAGAGATGAATGAGGAATCGATCTCCATCAACGGCATAACCTCAAGACTTCTACTAACCCGTCAAGGGGAATCAGACCTTCGAGTGGGGAGAGCCGAGTATAGGTATTCTGGACATGGATGGGAGAGAGCTTGGAGACTTCTATTGGAGAAGCCCCTGGAGGAGGACTTCAAGCTGGAGGGGAGAAGCCTCACAATCCTGGAGCTGAGCGCTAAGGAAGAGCTTCAAGTCGACGTGGAGGTGAGGCTGCTAGAGGTTGATGAGCGAGGCGGAATTGAGCTAATAACCTCAGCGAAGGTCAGGGATATAGAGCTCTCAGATGAGCCTTTGAAGTTAAGTATAGCCACCGAGCCCGTCAGCTCTAGGCGGATAGAGAGCGGTCACATCCTCTTGGTGGAGATATGGCTGAGGGGAGAGACAGGCATCTATCATCTCCACTGCGGCTGTGAGGGTACCAGAGTCGAGTTTCCAGGCATCATCGTCCCGGAGAAGACGCTCCCACTACTCTCCCTCGCCCCCCTAATACCTGTAGCTGTGTTGAGGGTTAAGAGGAGGAAGAGCAAGGATGAGTAGCGGCGGATTCGGGGTTAAGAGCCTTGTCCTATGGGCCGTGCTCTTATCGTTAACGATGCTTCCCTTCATCGGCACCCTAAACGACTTGATGGCGAGGGCCGCCTCAGCGATGGGACTCGACGTACTCATAGGGAGCTATATAGCGCCCCCGATGGCCACAGTGGTAGCCGCCATCCTAAAATACGTCTTCGGCATAGAGGCCGCAGCGCTAGGTCGATCCATATACCTGATGGAGGGGTACCTCCCCTATAAGCTGCTGCTTGATTGGAACTGCGTGGGGTGGCAGAGCCTACTACTCTTACTAATAAGCCTTGCAGCAGGGCTCCAAGGAGACTACTCAAGGCTTAGCAGATTGAAGTGCATCCTGCTCGGCGTCATCAGCGTCGCACTATTGAACCTGCTTAGGATATCTCTCGACGCACTACTCCTGAAAGCCTATGGGCCTACGGTCGCCATCGCCTTCCATGACTATGCTACTCTTCCATTAACCTTCCTATGGCTAGCGGCCTTCTGGTATATCTCAACGAGCTATATCCTCTCCCCGAAGGCTGTTAAACGCGACAGCGTAAGCCTAAGAACCATCATCGACTTTCTCATGGGTCGGAGAACCCTCAGCATAGCCTCGATGACCATCATACTCCTCTCCACCTTCCTCGGGGGATTAGGCATTCTCTCTACAAGGGTTTCGGCGGAGGACGACCCAACCAAGCTGAGCTTTGAATGGTTCCCCAATGCCGTCACCGTCTGCAATGTCATCACCAATAGGGTGATGACGCATCCCCAGTATACCGACCTCAACGACACCGCTTATGCAGATATCTATACGGCGTCTACCACGGAGCTGGTTAGAATATGGGAATTCTATCTCTATGGCCCCCTCGAGGAGGATTACACTATGCAGGGCATCTTAACCTACGTCGTATGGCTTAAGGGCTCGGTTCTGGTGGAGCGGACGAGACTCGTCTTCACCATCTATGACGTCGATGAGAACGGGGATGAGACGGAGGTTAGAAGCGACAACTTGTTTATCTTCATAACGAAATCGCCGGCGAGAATCAGCCTAACCGTAACTCAGTCCTCCCCCTACACCTTTGAGGAGGGGCATACCATCAAACTTGCCATCAACCTCTATGTCAGAGTTGGGAGAACCTACACCCTATACTACGACGCCTCAAGCCGATGGTCGTATCTCCAACTCCCAGGGATCGTTGTCTCCGAGAATGTGTTGGGACTCCTCCTCGTGACGCCCCTAATTCCGGGATTGATGACTCGGAGGAGAGGCGATGAGGATGAAGAGAGTTAGTGTCTTAACCTGGCTGCTATGGCTCTCAGCCATAGCTCTCTCCCTACTCCCGCTGATACAAACCCTAAACGACCTAGCGGCTCTCCTAGCGATGAGGCTGGGCCTTGACAGCCTATTGATGAGGCTAGCCCCCACCGCCTCCAGATTCATCGCAGCTATCCTCCAATATATCTTCAGAACCCCTGTCTCCGTCTATAGAGCCTCCATCTACTTGGAGATGGAGGGGATACCCCGTGAGGTTTACCTGGATTGGAACTGCCTCGGGTGGCAGAGTCTTCTATTGATGGCTATGGCCCTCGCCATAGCCCTCCAAGGCGATTATACGGCTGAGAGTAAGGCTAAAACCACGCTCCTAGGGTTGGAGGTCTTCATAGCAGCCAACGTGACTAGGATGCTCATACCCTGTCTCCTACTGATCCATTTCGGGTATAGGGCGGCCCTCCTATTCCACAACTATCTCGCCACCCCCGTGATACTCGCATCCATCGCCCTATACTGGCATCTATCCACCAACTTTATACTCCAACCTAAGACCGAGGGAGAGAAGGGATTGAGGATTAAGGAGCTCCTAACAGGGAGGAGAGGAATTGGACTGGCATCTATGGCCATCATCCTCCTAGCTATCCTATACAGCGGCGTAGGTATACTCGCGGTGGGCGTCGATACGGCTGAGGGGGATCGAACGGCGCTCACCTTTGAGTATGCCAAGCCGGACTTCAGATATCTAACCCATCCAGATTGGACGGATCTGGGTAAGAAGCCTCATAGAGATAGATGGAAGAATACGGGGGTTCCCGGCTGGTATGAGCTCTGGAAGTTCGACCTCTATGGCCCCCTAGTCGAAGACTATGAAATGGAGGGAAACGTTGTCTACTACGTCTATTTCTACTGTTCTAAGCCTCATGACGCCCCTTATGAGTTCCGCATCTACGACGTCGATCCATCAGGTGGCACACCACCTAGGCTGGTACATGTAGATAGGTTCGTAATCCATTTAGACCCTGCTTCGCCGCCGGCTCCGATAAAGCTGGAGGGGGAAAACGTCAATCCCTACACCTTCAGCAGCGGCCATACGATTAGGATTGCGATATACGTCTACGATGACGCCGCTGAGAAGAGGGACTACTTCTTCGACTATGACTCAAAGGATAAACACTCCTATGCGGACTTCCCCGGCATCGTCATCGAGGAAGAGATTCTTTCCTCCATACCCTTGATCGCCGTCGCCCTCCTACTGGAGGTGAGGAGGAGAGATGAAGAGTGAGAGAGAGGTTTTTAGGAGTCTCCTGGCCTATGCTGCAGCCTCCTTTCTAGCTCTTCCCCTCCTAACCACCTTCAGTGAGCCCTTAACTAGGATCGTGGAGGCTGTGATGCCCGTGGAATACATGGAGAGAGTTCTCTCCCCTATAGTCGTCGCTGCGGTGGCTAAGATCCTCAATGCCCTGGGGATCTCGACGGCGATCAGGGGAAGTTATCTCTACCTGGAAGGATGGATGCCGTTGAGAGTTTACGTCAGCTGGAACTGCGTCGGATGGCAGAGCCTCGGATTGCTGGCTATAACCCTAGCCGTCGGCCTTAGGGGTCCCTATACCTTTAGGAGTAGATTGCTGGCAGCTCTCATAGGGGTGGAGGGAGTCTTCCTCATCAACATCCTCCGCATCGTTGCCACCTGCCTCTTGGCTTACCACATCGGCTATCTACCAGCACTGATCTTCCATGACTACTTCGGGACAGTCCTCACGTTGATATGGCTGGCCATCTTCTGGCTTCTAGCATATACCAAGATATTGACGAGGAAGGAAATATCTGACTCTGAATATATAATGGTTGAAAAAGAGGAGGGGAGAGTAGATGGGTAAATACTACACCAGGAAGAGTAACAGCCTCTACATCTACGTCACGGGCGACGATGAAATGATAGACTTGAAGGTCTTCCCCTCCGAGCTAAACCTCTTCGGAGCGGAGTCCGATTGGAGGGTGAACGATAGAGTCACCATCATAAAGGGGGCCGAGGAGGAAAGCCTCGATAAGGCCGAGATCATCCTAAGCCTCCACGGCTTCACTAAGAGGGAGATGGATGAGGAGCTCCTCGAGAGATACTTCACCAGGAGAGATGAAATGATCATAGAGGGACCTCCCTCCATAGCGGTGGGGGAAGTCATCATGCCGACGATGGAGGTACCGGCGAGGGCGGAGACTAAAGGGGTGGAGATGGTGAAGGCGGAGAAGCTGGAGGAGAAGGAACTGATAGAGCATATAATGAGATACATCAAGAGCAGGGGCTACAACTATCCCGAGAGACTGATAAAGAGCTATTATATATCGCTAAAGACAAAGCCCTTCGTCATCCTAACGGGCTACAGTGGGATGGGCAAGACGGCTCTCACCAGGCTTTTCGCGGAGGCGGTCTCCGAGAACGTGGAGGAGCAATATCTCAGGATCGCGGTTCAGCCAAACTGGCTGGATGACCGATATCTCCTGGGCTTTTACAACCCTCTCACAGGTCGATATGTCTCGACCCCCTTCCTAGACTTCCTTCTAAGGGCCATTGAGAATCCCGATAAGCCGTACTTCCTCTGCCTTGATGAGATGAATCTATCTAGGGTTGAATACTACTTCTCTAGGTTCATCAGCGCTATGGAATCCCTCGACCGAGTGATATATCTCCACGGCTTAGGCAACGTCCTAAAGACGGAAGCTGGGAGAGTCATACCACCAAGGGTGAGAATGCCTCCCAACCTCTACGTCTCTGGAACCATAAACATCGATGAGGCTTCATACTCATTGACGCCTAAGCTCATCGACAGGGCGAATGTCATCGAGTTCCATGATGTCGACATCTGGGGTGAGGAGACCGAGGAATATAATAAACGCCTAAAGCTCTCCATCTCCACACTAAAGAGCTTTAGGAAAGAGTTGCCGCCGAAGGAGAGAAAATGGATTCTCACTACGCTAAGGAAGATCAACGATATGACGGCCCGCTATGGCTTCCCCATATCTCAAAGGGTGAGGAGGGAAACCCTCAGCTATATCGCCAATAGCAGGGGCATATACAGTGAGGATCCAGAGGAGAACCTCAGGATCGCCATGGATCTACAGGTGAAGCAGAGGGTGCTTACGAAGATATCGGGGGCTGAGCCGATTAGGCCACTGCTCGAAGACCTAAGCGGATACTTCCAGGGGCATCTACCCATCTCAGCTGAGAAGGTTGAGCGGATGCTGGTGACCCTCGATGAATAT
>CAZEET010000012.1:0-16094 GCA_964511325.1 uncultured Candidatus Bathyarchaeia archaeon
AGAGGATATCTCCCTCCCTTATATGTCTGCCGACGACGGGTTTAGGCATCGATATAGCCACCTCCTTACCGGCCTCAGCCAGCGATATAGGCTTGCCCGCATCTTGGATTTGGCTTATCTTACCGAGGTTCTTACCATCCATCCTTATCAGCTCCCTGTTAGGAGCTATGACGCCAGCTAGAACTCTAACGCCGAAGATGGCTGGCTTAGCCCTTCGAAATATGAAGCCTTTAAGCACCTCCACCTTGCCAGGCTTCACCAATCTATCGAAGACGCTTCGCTCTCGACGTTCACGCTCCTCCTCCATCCATCTGATGTAGTCGTCCATGAGGTTGTAGATGATGTTGTTCCTGAATATCCTCACCCTATGGGCTCTGGCCTCCTCCTCGGCGTCGGGCAGCACCTTGACGTTAAACGCCAATATCACGCCGTATAATGGCTCCTCCTGGCCGACGACGGCGGCCTCCATCACATCCCTCTTGGAGATGTCCCCTATGTCAGCCAGCCTTATGGGTATGCTCCTCATCCTCAGCCCCTCGGTCAGGGCTTCGAGGGAGCCGAGGGTGTCAGTCTTCAATATGATGCCGACCTTATCGGTTGAGATACGGAGACGCTCAACCTCCTGGGAGACCTCCTCCACGGCTTTCTCCAGGGGCATGCCCTCCCCCACGGCGATGATGGGAGCTCCAGCCACAGCATCCTCCAGGTCTGGAGCCGCTATCTTAACGCCCGCAGCCGCCGAGACCTCCTCCACGTCGATGAAGCGCTTACGGGGATCCCTAATCTCATCGAGGGGCTGGGGCATAAGGATGGCTCGGACGGAGGTCACGATGGGCTTCTCCCTCCCCCCGACGACGATGGTGTCCTCACGCTTCAAGACGCCGTCGTAGATGACGGCGTTGATGGTTGTCCCCAGCCCCACCTCCTCTCTGACCTCCAACACCGTCCCCCGAGCCGGGCCGGAGGTGGTCGTCAGCCTGTCTCGGAGATACTGCTGTGTGAGCCCTATCAAAACGGCGAGGAGCTCTCCGATACCTTCCCCCGTCTTGGCGCTGACGGGGACTATGGCAATGGTCTTCGTGAAGTCCTTCACCTTATCAAAGCGATTCGACCTGAACCCTAATCGGGATAGGGTTCCCATGATGTTGTACAGCCTGTTGTCGAGGTCCTCCCTCACATAGGAGTCCTGCGCCTTGTAGGATTCGAGGAATAATGCGTCGGGGATGCTCCTCCATCCCGGTATGAGGTCGATCTTGTTGGCCGCGACGATGAAGGGGGTCTTCCTCGACTTCAAGATCTCGATGGACTCATAGGTCTGATTCTCAAATCCCCTGATGACATCGATGACGAGGATAGCTATATCGGCTACAGACCCTCCTCTACGCCTCAGATTTGTGAAGGCCTCATGCCCAGGGGTGTCGATGACGAGGAGTCCGGGAATCTTTATGGTGACCCTCACGCTCTTCATCAGTCTCCTCGTCATCTCAACAAGGGTTTCAAGGGGGAAGAAGCTGGCCCCTATATGCTGTGTGAGGCCCCCGGCCTCCCGAAGCTGAACGGCTGTTCCCCTAATCTTGTCTAGGAGCGTCGTCTTTCCCGTGTCGACGTGGCCTAGGACGCAGACGATGGGTTGACGTAGAGGCATAGGGTCACCCCACAGGTAGAGGTCTACGCCGTTAATATACTCTGCGACTAATCAATTATCGATTGATGAGGGTCTACACCATAGGCCACTCGAATAGAGGGCTTGACGATTTCTTGGAGCTTCTGGAAGAGCATGGCATCGAGGTCGTCATCGACGTCAGGCGTTGGCCCACCTCCTCGAAGTATCCCCATTTCAATGGCGACAGGCTTAGAGAGGCTTTGAGGGGGAGGGGTGTCGACTACCTATGGCTCGGCGATGTCCTCGGCGGGTATAGGCGATACAGCCTAGGAGAGAACTCACCTAACAAGGGTTGGAGCCGTGAGGGCTTCAGGAACTATGCCGATTATGCGCTGACGGAGGAGTTTAGGCGGGGCCTGGAGCGAATTCTGGAGATCGCTGAGGGGAGGCGTGTGGCCATCATGTGCTCCGAGAAGTTCTATTGGCGTTGTCATAGGCGCATCATCTCGGATCACCTCCATTCGAGGGGCGTGGAGGTGCTTCATATCATCGATAGGGGTCGGCTTCGCAGGCATAGGTTGACGAGTTTCGCCGTCGTCAGAGATGGTGTTCCGATATATCCGCCCAGGATGGCTGAGGATAAGCTGAGGGAGTCATAGGATGGCTTTGCCCACTATGGGTATGGGGTGTCCGCACTCTGGGCATCTATGATCCTCGGTGATGCGGTAGTCGAGGATCGAGAAGCCATAACGCTCTATGAGGAGGGCTTCACACTCTGGGCAGTAGGTGTTCTCCCCTGGATGCCCCGGAACATTCCCGATGTAGACGTATCTGAGGCCGGCCTCGAGGGCCATCTCCCGGGCTTTCTCCAGCGTCTTTATCGATGTGGCGCTTCTCAATCCATATTCCCAGGCTCTATAGGCGGGGTAGAACCTGGTGAAGTGGAGTGGCGTATCCCTCCCCAGCCTCAGCGTCCGCTCTACGATCTCCATTATGCACCCCTCGTCGTCGTTGGCTCCCGGGATGAGGAGGTTCACCATCTCTATGTGCAGTCCCCTACGCCTCGCCTCTATGGCATTCCTCCAAACCACCTCCACGTCGGCTCCATTGCAGTAACGCCTGTAGAACTCCTCATCCCCCTTGATGTCTATGCAGAGGGAGTCGAGTCCAGTGTCGATGAGGAGCTCCAGGGCTTCAAGTGTAGAGTAGGCGTTTGTGTTTAGATTCCTATAGAGGCCATGTTGAGAGGCCAGCTTGAAGCAGTCAAGTATGTATTCGAAGAGGGTGCAAGAGGCCTCGTTGAAAGTGAAGGATAGGCCCTGCGCCCCCAACTTCAGGGCGAGTCTTATGAAGGCCTCCGGGCTGGTGTAGGATGCCCTCTTGGGGTCGGCATCCACCATGCTCAAAGTGTAGTTTTGGCAGTAGATGCATCGTAGGTTGCAGCCCCAGCTTCCCGCGGAGAGGGCTCCCGAGCCAGGCCAATAATGGAAGAGGGGCTTTTTCTCTATCGGGTTGACGACGACCGATGTAAGGTCTCCGTAGGTGAGGGTGTAGAGCTTTCCGCCTCGGTTCATTCTGGATCCGCAGAAGCCTCGGCGTCCCTCGGATATGCGGCATCTACGTTCACAGGCTTCGCATTTAACAGAGCCGTCGGGGTGTTCTTTATAGAGCAGCGCCTCTCGAATGTTCTCCCCGGTCAATCTGTTATAGGGGATGTTTGGGGGTTTATGAAGCTGCTGCGGAAGCGTTTTAAGTGTAAGCCTAAAAACTCTCTTCGCCGGAGTGTTTTTGAGATGGGTAGGCGAGTCCTCATCGCTCTTGGTGGAAACGCCATTAAGCAGCCCGATGAGTGGGGCACCTATGAGGAGCAGATGAGGAATGTCTATAACACCTGTAGGCAGATCGCGGAGATAGCTCGAAAGGGCTATGAGATCGTCATCACCCATGGGAATGGTCCCCAGGTGGGAAATCTCGCCATACAGCAGGAGCAGGCTCAGCATCTAGTTCCTCCCCAGCCTCTCCACGTATTGGGGGCCATGACCCAGGGGCAGATCGGATACATGATTCAGCAGGCCCTGAGGAACATACTCGGGGATGAGAAGCCGATAGTCACCATCGTCACCCAAGTTCTCGTCGACAGGAACGACCCAGACTTCCAAGATCCCCATAAGCCCATAGGGCCCTTCTACACGGAGGAGGAGGCTAAGAAGCTGGAGGAGGAGAAGGGCTGGAGGTTCCGATTGGTCCGCCCCGGGGCTGATAAGCCCTGGAGGAGGGTTGTCCCCTCTCCCCAGCCTCTCGGCATCGTGGAGGCCCCAGCAATTAAACGGATGGTGGAGGGTGGAGCCATCGTCATCGCCTCCGGAGGCGGCGGAATCCCCGTTGTGAGGGGTGAGGATGGAAAGTTGGAGGGCGTCGACGCCGTCATCGACAAGGATCTGGCGGGGGAGAAGCTGGCGGAGGAGGTTGAGGCGGACATACTGCTGATCCTCACCGACGTGGAGGGGGCGATGCTCGACTATGGCAAGCCGACGCAGAGGCTTATCAGGAGGATGACCCTGGAGGAGGCTAAGGCCTACATGGCTGAGGGGCAGTTCCCCCCGGGGAGTATGGGGCCTAAGGTGGAGGCCTGTATAAGGTTCCTGGAGCATGGCGGTGAACGGGCCATCATCGCATCGCTGAACCAAGCCGTGGAGGCCATAGAGGGCAAAGCTGGAACCCAGGTGGTGAGGGGTTAATCAATAAATATTGGATAGGGGAGAGTCAAATCGATGGAGATTCCGTGGGAGATTTTCACTCCCGTAGCCGGGGAAGTGGGCATAGGAGCTGTAGGAGGCTTCCTAGTAGGCTACGCCCTGAAGAAGATCGCCAAGATCCTCGCCGTCATCCTGGGCCTAGGCTTCTTGGTGCTACAATACCTAGCCTACAAGGGCATTATAGTCATTAACTACGATGCCCTCCAAGATTGGGTTCTACGCCTCCTAGGCCTAACAGAGGGGACTCGAAGCCTCCTCGTCGACGCCCTCAGCCACGTCCCCTTCGGAGCCAGCTTCGCCTTCGGCCTCTACATGGGCTTCAAGAAGGCCTAGGACGGAGACAGACGCAGAGAAGACGCTCATAGAAAAGGGGTAAAACCTCAAGGGCTTCAATCACATAATCCTTGAACACCTTTGAATCGAGTCTTGTAAGCGTTGAATAGACCAGTAGAATACCCCCATCACCCTTCAGGTATCTAGAGGCCTCCTTCAGGAAACGCTCTATGACCTCTCCACCCCTCGGCCCTCCAGCCCATGAGACCTCATCGACATCCCCCTCAGAGGGGAGATAGGGTGGATTAAAGATGATCCAGTTGAAGAGGCCGAGAGACCTGAGAGCGGAGAATAGGTCTGCAACAAGAAGCTCTACACGATGTTTCAAGCCAGCCTTCTTAAGATTTTGAAGAGCCTCCCTCACCGCCTCGGGGTCGATGTCCACGGCTACAACCTGCTCAACTCCAGGCTTGGAGGCTGCCCCTAAAGCCTGGATGCCGCTCCCAGTTCCCATGTCGAGGACTAAACCCCAAACTAGGCGCTCAACATGCCTTAACAGTAGATAGGAATCCTCAGCGGGGTGATAGACCAATCCATCCATATAGGGGTTAGGGAGTCATATTATCCATGCGCCTCCTAATCCTCGGCTCAGGCTCCAACGGGGGAGTCCCCCAGTGGGACTGCGGCTGCCCTCGATGCCAAGCGGCACGCCTAAATCCAGAGCTGGTGAGAACGCGATCCTCCATCGCCGTTAGGCTCAGCGATGATCGATACTTTCTCATCGACGCCTCCCCAGACCTCTACACCAGCTCTATAGGGCTGGCCTACACCCAGTGGGGGAGAGGCGTAGCAGCGTCTTAGAGGCCATATTTCTCACTCATGGCCATGGAGACCACCGCATAGGCATCTTCGAGCTCTCCACTGGAGCGATCTTTCAAACGCCTCTCTATGGGCCAGGGGATCTGCTGGAGCATCTCTTCGGCGAGGGCCGATACTTCTCCTATCTCGGAAGGCTCGGTGAACGCTACGTGGAGCCTAGACCCCTCAAGGAGGGTGAGGATGTAGAGTTTTCCGGCGGCCTAAGGGTTGAGGGCTTTGAGGTTCCCCACACCGATAGATTGGAGGATGGCTCCTATAGACCGAGTAGAACCTATGGCTATGAGATCGAGGATGATGGGAGGCGAGTCCTCTACATCCCGGATGTAAAGGAGCTTACGGAGAATATCCTCAGCCGCCTGGAGGGTGCTGACCTGGTTCTGCTGGATGGAACCTTCTGGTGGGAGGATGAGCTGCTAAGGGTTAGCGGCATCGACGCCTCGTCGACGGCTCTAGGCCATATACCCATCGAGAGGAGCCTGGAGATCCTCAGGGGGATAGAGGTGGGGAGGGTTCTCTACACGCATATCAATCATACTAATCCGCTACTCGACCCTGGAAGCCCCATGCTGGAAGAGTTGAGGCAAACCGGCTTCGAGTTAGCTCATGACGGCCTCCTCATCGACCTCTAGTAGGCCCTGGAGACATACACGACGTAAGCGGCCTCCCCTCCACAGGCAATGCAGGGGCTCGTTGGCGCCTCCTCTAGGTCCCAGCGCATACCCCTGATCTCCCCCGCCACCTCCTCCTTCATCCTCTCAGCGCACTCATCTGAGCCGCACCAGTTGACCTTCACTATCCGCCTCTCCTCCATCAACCTCTTTAACTCCTCTATGCTGCTGGCCTCCCTGATCTCGCTTCTCAGCCTGCTCCAGCTCCTCTCCCTCAGGTTCTCCTCGATCTCCTTGAAGAGCCCCTTAATGGCCTCTACAGCTCCATCGAGGGGCGTCTCGCTTCTCTCCAAGGTGTCTCTCCTCACCAGCGTCAGGGTGCGCCCCTCCACCTCCTTAGGGCCGATCTCGACTCTAACGGGGATGCCGAACATCTCCCACTTATAGAACTTCTCACCGGGCCTCCGCTTTGGATCATCATCCAATATCACCCTGAGCCCCCCAGCGCTGAGAATCTCCTCCACCTCGACGGCGTATTTAGCGACGGCCTCCTCATATCCCTTCATGGGAATCGGGACGATCACCACCTGCTTGGGGGCGATGATGGGAGGGAGTACCAGGCCATGGTCATCGCCGTGGTGGGCGATGATGGCCGCTATGGTTCGGCTGATGCCCAGACCATAGCAGGTGGTGGAGGCGTAGCGCTGACGCCCAGTGGGATCTTCATAGGTGATGTCGAAGGCCCTTGCGAAGTTCTCGCCGAGGTGGTGAACCGTCCCGATCTGGTTGACCTTCCCATCCGGGTTCCAGGTGTCAAAGGCGATGCTGTAGATGGCTCCAGCGAACTTGTCGAACTCGGGTCTGCGGAGGATGAGGTAGCTGAGGCAGAGCTTGTCGAAGACCTTGGAGTATATCTCGACCCCCTTCCTCACCTGTCTCTCGGCGTCCTCGAAGTCGACATGAGCCGTGTGAGCCTCATTCCAGAGGAACTCTCTACCCCGGTAAAGCGGCCTAGTCGCCTTTGTCTCATAGCGGAAGACGGTGCAGGTCTGATGGATCTTCAGGGGGAGATCTGCATGGCTTCTGATCCAGAGCTTGAAGAGGGGGTAGATAGCCGTCTCGGATGTAGGTCTCAGGATCAATCTTATCTCCAACTGTCTCTCACCGGCGTGGGTTATCCAGAAGACCTCACCTGAGAACCCCGCGATGTGCTCAGCCTCCCTTCTGAAGGCATCTTCAGGGATCACCGTGGGGAACAGAACTGGCTGATGGCCGTCCTCCTCTAGGAGTCTCTCCAATATAGAGGCGATCCTCCTTGCGATATCATATCCCCAACCCCGATAGACGACAAATCCCTTTACAGGGTATCGATCATCGACGATCTCCGCCTCTCTCAGAATCCTGTCAAACCACTCGCTGAAGTTCTCATCCTTCTCCATTCCACACCAGCCTCTCTAATCTTCAACACCACCCATTTTAAATCTCAGCATCCCCTAGAGCTGTGGATGAAGGCCATCATCGTCGTCGGGGATGGGATGGCCGATAGGCCCCTAAGGGAACTCGATGGAAAGACGCCGCTGGAGGCCGCTGAAACGCCTAATCTAAATGAAGTCGCTAGGAGCGGCGTCTGCGGAATCATGGATATTCTCTCCCCAGGAAGGCCGCCTGGTAGCGATGTAGCCAACCTCGCCCTATTGGGCTATGACCCCTATAGATGCTATCGGGGGCGGGGCGCCCTAGAGGCCCTAGGCGCCGGCATAGAGATGGGGGAGGGCGATGTGGCCCTGAGGGGGAACTTCGCCACCCTCGAGGATGGCGTCATCCTAGACCGGAGGGCTGGGAGGATCGACGGAACCGTATTCGCCGACTATCTCAGGGATGTGAGGCTTGAGGCCTACCCCGACGTAAGGGTTTTGGTGAGGCCGACGCTGGGGCATAGGCTTGTCGTGGTCCTCAGGGGTAAGGGCCTAAGCTGGAGGGTCTCAGACATAGATCCCCACAAGATCGGTGTCCCACCCCTTAAGGCGGAGCCCCTCGACGATTCCCCGGAGGCTAGGAGGACGGCCTGCATCCTGAATGAACTCTATGAGGTTTTAAGGAGGCGGATGGAGGAGCATCCCATCAATGAGGAGAGGAGGTTGAAGGGGCTTCCACCGGCTAACGCCATCATACTACGGGGAGCTGGAGCTCCTCCTAGGGTTAGACCGCTGAGCGAGATATACGGCATCAAAGGGGCGTGTGTAGCCGTTACGCCTACGGTTAGGGGGGCCTGCGCCGCCGCCGGCCTCGATCTATATGACGCGCCAGGGGCCACTGGGGGCGTAGACACCGACGCTGTCTCTAAGGCGAGGGTTGCCGTGGATCTCCTAAAAGACTATGATCTCATCTACATCCATGTGAAGGGGACTGACAACGCCACCCACGACGGCGACGTGGAGACTAAGATGATGGTGATAAGGAAGATCGATGATATGATAGGCTATCTCCTAGACCATGTCGAGGCTGATGATACCTATATCACGGTCACAGCCGACCATACCTCCAGTATAAGGGTGAGGGAGCATGTTGGAGATCCCGTTCCCGTAGCCATATCAGGCCCAGAGGTGAGGGTCGACAATGTTGAGTTCTACTCTGAGAGGCTCTGTGCTAGGGGTGGACTCGGACGGATTAGGGGTGTAGACCTCATGCCGATGTTGATGAACTTCTTGGATCGCGTGGAGCGCTTCGGGGCTTAGAGGGAAGGGTTTATAGGTGCTAAGCGACATTTCCGCATGTTACCCTCAGGCGGTCACCTTGACCAAGTATATCTTCATAACCGGTGGCGTCCTGAGCGGATTGGGTAAGGGCTTAGTGACCTGTAGCATCGGTAAGATGTTGCAGGTCAGGGGTTTCAAGGTCACGGCTGTAAAATGCGACCCCTATATCAACGTCGACGCGGGGACGATGAATCCCTATATTCATGGGGAGGTCTTCGTCCTCGACGACGGCTATGAGGCTGACATGGACTTGGGATCCTATGAGAGGTTTCTGGGCGTAAACCTGACGAGGCTGAATAACATCACGTCTGGTCAGATATATCAGACGGTCATTGAGCGTGAGCGGCGGGGTGAATACCTCGGTAGATGCGTCCAGATCATCCCCCATATAACGGATGAGATAAAGCGTCGGGTGAGGCTGGTGGCTGAGAAGACGGGGGTTGATGTCCTCCTCGTCGAGTGCGGCGGAACCGTTGGGGACATCGAGGGTCTCCCCTTTCTTGAGGCCTTCAGACAGATGCGCCTTGAGGAGCCTAAGGAGGACACGCTGCTGGTTCACGTCACCCTCGTCCCGGTTCTGAAGGCCGTTGGGGAGCCCAAGACGAAGCCTACGCAACATAGTGTTAAGGAGTTGAGAGCCATAGGGCTGCAGCCTGACATCATCGTTGCAAGATGTGAATGGGGGCTGCTCCCAGAGGAGCAGAAGAAGAAGATCGCCCTCTACTGTAACGTCGAAGAACGAGCCGTCTTCACATCGATAAATGTCGACCCCATCTATGAGCTTCCCCTGATCTTGGAGGATCAGGGGATGGGCGAGCTCCTCTGTGAATACCTCAGCCTCGAAAGACGTAAGCCGGACTGGACGGAGTGGAGGGGAATCGTCGAGAGATTTAAGGACGCTGAGGAAACTGTTCGCATCGCTCTCTGCGGAAAATACGCCGAGTTTGCCGACGCCTACGTCAGCGTTAACGAGGCTCTCAGACATGCCGGGGCAGCCAATGGCTGCAGGGTTGAGATCGAGTTCATAGAGACCGAGGAGTTTGAGGAGAATCCCGATAGCGTTGAGATGCTCTCAGACTTCGATGGAGTCCTTGTCCCCGGGGGCTTCGGCAAGAGAGGCGCTGAGGGCAAGATCGCCGCCATAGAGTATGTCAGGACCAAGGGTATACCCTTCCTCGGCATCTGCTACGGTTTCCAACTCAGTGTGGTTGAGTATTCACGCCATGTCCTCGGCCTAGAGGGAGCTAACACAACGGAGTGTGATCCAGATACGCCGCATCCCGTCATTGATCTCCTGCCGGAGCAGCGGGAGATCGATGAGCTGGGTGGAACCATGAGGCTGGGCTCTCACCCCATCGTCGTGAAGCCTGGAACACTCGCTTACAGTCTCTACGGCTCGGAGCTGATATATGAGAGGCATAGACATCGATGGGAGGTCAACCCCGAATACTGGGATAGACTCGAGGGGGCGGGCGTCATCTTCTCCGGTTGGAGTCCCGATGGGAGGCGTAAGGAGATCATGGAGCTCCCCGGTCACCCCTTCTTCCTCGCCACCCAGTTTCACCCGGAGTTTAAGAGCAGACCCTGGAAGCCCTCACCCCCCTACTACGGCTTCATAAAGGCGGCCCTGGAGAGGAAGCTGGGGCTAAGAGGCTTAAAATAGTCTCTGAGTTTCATCTCCCATGCCTAGAGAGGGAATGATAGAGTTGTAGAAGCGCATCGACGAGCTCATCCTCAGATTTCAACCTTGAGACGGCGAGGGGTATGCCCTCCCCCTCCGCCAAGGAGACCGCGAGTGGATCAACCTTGCCCTTTACGCCGTGAAGAATGATGATGCGAGGCTTCAGTGGACTGATCTTCACGGCGATCATCGGAGACCTACCTCTACTCACCCTCGTGAAGATGAGGGCTCTCTCACTGGTGGAGCCGAATATTCGATAGAACTCCAATCCGGAGAGGGTTTGAATGGCCTTGAGACTGTCGATGATCGTGTAGCCATAGACCTCTCTATCCAACGCCTCTGGACAGGTGAGCACCTCCCCCTCCACGGCTTCACATATTCTCCTAGCGGTGGCAGGAGAGGTGAACTCCCTCAGATCGAGGAAGATGTCGCTAACGTCGATGGTGATCCTAGCCAGCTCCCTGGTGTAGCGTCCCCCATGTCTCTGATCAATGTCTAGGAGAGCCTCGACGAAGCGTTTAATGAAGTTGCTGCCAGGCGAGCGTCGTCGTCCCGCCTCGTAGTCGCTGATGACCGAGGGTGAGCACCCAAGCTCCTCCGCCACCTCAACCTGGCTGGCCTGGAGGAGGTTACGCCACTTCCTCATCGCCAGCCCAGGATTGGGAGAGATGACGATCTCCCCGGCGATCCTCCTCATCAGGGCCTCACGGAGGGGATCCAACTCTCTCATCTACGAAGTAGAAGATGTGAGGAAAGATAAATTAAGGGGTTGAGGCTTCACCTCACTTTATACCCTCAGATCACCCTTAGAGCAACGAAGTTCTCTGATGGGTTCGATATTCCCAACATGAACCGCCATTGTCAATACCTCTTTGGTACGACTATCCTGCCCTATCCCTCTATATCATCTCCGTAACTTAACACCAAAAATTTAGGTCTTCCATCACCTCGGAAGAAAAAAGGAGGTTATAGGCCCGCCTTCTCCAGCAGTATCTCCCACCTGCGGTCAACCCATCTCTGGATGCGCTCAATGAGGTCTTCCCGCCTCTCAGGTCTGAAGAGATGTCTGAATCGGCCCTGGATCCTCAGGTATTCCTCCACCGGCTTCTTGCGTTCAGGCTTCTTGGCTATCGCCAGACTTGGGGGTGACAGCTTGTAGATCGGCCTCCCATCCTCAACTCTACACTCGTAGAGGGGGAAGAAGCAGGTCTCGACGGCTATCCTCGCCACCTCTATCGTCCTGTTTGGCGGGAATCTCCAGCCCCTGCAGCAGGGTGAGATGGCATGGATGAAGGCCGGCCCCTCGACCTCGAAGGCGGCTCTCGCCTTTCGCATCAGGTCTAAGGGATATGCGGGGCTGACCGTTGCGACGTAGGGTATCTCATGGGCGATGACTATCTCATCTATGGGCTTCTTCCACTCCCTCTTCCCCGGGATCACGGTTCCGGCTGGGCTTGTCGTCGTCCAGGCGCAGTAGGGGGTTCCACCGCTGCGCTGTATCCCCGTATTCATGTAGGCCTCATTATCCACGAGAACATAAGTGAAGTCATGCCCCCTCTCAAGGGCCCCAGAGAGAGCCTGGAGGCCTATATCATAGGTTCCACCATCCCCAGCGAAGGCGACGATATCAAGTGTCTCATACTTCGCCAGTGGCCCCCTCCCCTTACGCCTCATCGCCTTCCAAGCGGCCTCTATTCCGCTGGCCGTGGCGGCAGCGTTCTCGAAGGCGGTGTGTATCCAGGGTATGCGCCACGCCGAGTAGGGGAAGATGGTGGTAGCCACTTCGAGGCAGCCGGTGGCTGTGGTGGCGATGATGGCGCCTCTGCTGGCCTTAAGCACCAACCTGGCGATGATAGGCTCCGCACATCCAGCGCATAGCCTATGACCAGAAGCTAATAAGTCGGGCCACTTCACTGCCTCTTTGAGTGTTATGGCCGAACTCATCACCACCTCACCCCTAAATAGTTGAGAGGCTCAACGGCCTCACCACGCCTCTTCACTTCAAGTAGGCCCTTGAAGGCCTCTTCGATGAGATGGGGCGGCGTATCCCTGCCTCCGAGGCCGTAGATATAGTTGACGATGATGGGTTTCTCGTCGGCATCGTAGAAGACGGTCTTAAGCTCCTCGTATAGCGGCCCTCCCGGTGCGCCGAAGCTCATCGCCTTATCGAGGACGCCGACTACTTCCACTCCCCTAAGGAGCTCTAGGAGCTCCTCCGCTGGGAAGGGTCTGAAGATCCTCATCTTCACCATACCAGCCTTCACACCCCGCTTCCTCAGCCTGTCAACGACGTGGCGCACGGTTCCCATCGTCGACCCTAAGCCTATGAGGGCGACCTCGGCGTCCTCCATCATGTAGGGGTGTAGCAATCTATAGCTGCGCCCAGAGACCTCGGCATACTCCTCATCGATTTCCGGTATGACCCTGAGGGCCTTCTCCATCGCCTCGATCTGATGCATCTTATGCTCGAAGTAGAAGTCGTAGAGGTCTAGAGGGCCCATCGTCAGCGGTTTCTCCGGGTCTAACCTGAACTCGGCCTCGCCGAGGTGGCCTCGAACCTTTATGTAGGGGCGTTCCCCGATGAATTCCCTCACTGTCTCATCGCTGAGGGTTAGGACGTTCTCCATGGTGTGGCTGAGGGTGAAGCCGTCGAGGCAGACCATCACCGGAAGCTGAACCTCGAGATGCTCACCGATCCTCCAGGCTTCGATGCAGGCATCATAGACCTCCTGGCTGTTCTCGCAGTATATCTGTATCCAGCCGCTGTCCCTCGCCCCCATGGAGTCGCTGTGATCATTATGGATGTTGATGGGGGCGCTGAGGGCTCGATTCACAACGGCCATGACTATAGGTAGCCTCAGTGAAGCGGCGATGTAGAGCATCTCCCACATCAGCGCCAGGCCGTTGGCCGCCGTCGCCGTGAAGGCTCTGGCTCCCGCCGCCGCGGCCCCGATGCAGCAGCTCATGGCGCTGTGCTCAGATTCGACGGCGATAAACTCGGTGTCGACGAGGCCGTCGGCGACATATTCGCTGAACCTCTCGACGATGATGGTCTGAGGTGTAATCGGATAGGCGGCCACTACGTCAGGGTTCACCTGCTTTATTGCGTAGGCCGCAGCTTCATCTCCGTTTAAGCCGAGAAGCCTCTGCTCGCTCATTCCTTCCTCACCATCCTTATGGCCCCTACTGGGCATTCATTTGCGCAGATTCCACATCCCTTACAGTATCTCAGATCGACCTCTGGATGTCCAGCTTCGAAGCTTATCGCCCCCTCGGGGCAGTAGAAGTGGCAGAGAGTGCATCTCGTGCATTTATCCAGGTCGAACTCCGGGCGTTCGACGCCCCAGTCTCCGGTGTGATATTCCAATGACGGCTTGTAGGGGACTGCTCCGAAGGGGAGTTCTCTCCATCCGGGTTTGGTCTCGCTCATCCCCTCTTCACCTCCTTGTAGGCTGTCTCTATGACCTTGACGTTCATCTCTCCCACCTCTCCCTTGAATCTCTCCCTAACGGCCTCCAGCAGTGACTCCAATTTAACTATGCCTGCGGCCTTCAGCAGGGCGCCGAGCATCACCGTATTCGTTATCGGGCGCTTCAGTACTTCTAGCGCTAGGCTTGTGGCATCGATGGTCCAGACCTCAACGTCTTCACTTAGGCTGAGGCGTCTTCTGATCTCCGCTGGGGATTCGGCGGTGTTGATTATGATCTTACCTCCGGGTTTCAAGCCTTCAACCACCGATGGGCCTAGAAGCGTTGGGTCCAGAACCACGACGAGGTCCGGCTCATAGATGCCGGAGTGGATGTCTATGGGCTCATCGCTTATTCGCGTATAAGCCGTTATCGGCGCTCCAGCCCTCTCCGGTCCGAAGGCCGGGAAGCTCTGGACGTATTTCCCCTCCTTCAGCCCTCCGTGGGCGAGGAGGAGTGACGCTGTCCAGGCCCCTTGCCCTCCTCTCCCGTGGAATCTCACCTCGATCATCCTAGATCTCTCTCCAAATCCATACTCCGCTCCAATATTAAACATTAAACCTTAAAGTGACGGCCACTGTCACTTCATCCTCAGTCGAAGACTCGTCGTCTGAGTCTATTCAACTCATCTCGCCTCCGCTTAGCCTCCCTCGCCGCGGCCTCGGCATACCTCTCCCAGTTAAGGCCCCTGACTTCATAGGCGTAGTCTATGGATCTGGAGGAGGCGACGATGAGGCCCTCGCCGCGGCTGTTAGAGCCTAGTCTTATCGCCGCGGCGGGGTCTCCGCCTTGGGGGCCGAGGCCTGGGCTGAGGATTAGGGGTTCCTCGCCGATGACGTCTCTCACCTCTCCAAGCTCCTCTATGGCTGTGCATCCGACGACGAAGCCGTTGGCTCCACGCCTATGGGCTTCACGGGCGATCTTGATGTATAGGGCTTCGCCGTCGACTATTAGGCCTTGGATGTCTCTCGCCCCTGGATTCGACATCCGGCAGAGGGTGAAGATCCCCTTATCCCGCCGCTCGGCCCAGCGATATATGACGTCGCATCCCCCCTCGTATCCTGGGTAGGGGCTGAAGGTAACGGCGTCGAAGCCGGCGGCGTCTATCCAGTGTAGAGCTGCCTGATTCGTCGACGCTATGTCGCTGAGCTTCGCATCTAGAAGTGCCAGGCAGTTTGCCTCATGTATGGCCTTAACGATCTCCCTGAGGTCTTCAAGGTTTAGGAGGTAGGTGAGGTATTGAGCGTTGGGTTTGATGATCGGCGTGTAGGGGGCCACCGCCTCTATGATGTCTAGGCAGAAGCGTTTAACCCCCTCCACTACGCCATAGCACTCTATGAGGGGCTGTGGAACTACATAGCGCTCTCTCATCCCTCTCACAGCTGGGTCTATGCCTACGCAGAGGATGCTCTCCTTCTCCCCGCTCAGCTCTAGGTATCGCTTTACGAAACCCTTCCCCAACAACTCTAAGGGTATGATGCCCCTTGGGTCTTAAAAGATGAGGGTATAAGGGGCTTTATAAGGGCTGTAATCCCCTGATCCATGGAGGATCCCTTGGGGGAGGTTAGAAGGCTTCTCAAAATTAGGGAGGGACTGGAGGAGAGGATTCGGCGTCTAGAGGGTGAGCTGGAGGATCTCCGTAAAGCCCTCGCAGAGGTTGATCGATTGATAGCTCAACTCGGCTTTAGGAGGGCTGATGAAGGCGTAGGGAGCTCAACCTCAGTGAAGGGGAAGAGCGGGATCCTCTTGGGAACCCTGCGATACGATGGTAGCTCCATAATCTTTGAGCCTAGAGGTGACATCGAGTTCTCCGCCTCATCTCCGCTTTTCCGAGTATTCATACTAGAGAGAACCCTGGAGAAGCTGAGGATGGAGGACGAGGAGAAGGCCTCCAGGGGTGAGATATCCCCCGATGAGGTTCTCTCCTACGACGTTGAGACCGATGGCGATCGGATTGTTAGACTCATCATTCGGAATTATGGTGATGAGAGGAGGTTTAGGGAGATTAGAAGCAGCCTTCGATGGGCCTTCGATAGGATGTATGAGCGGCTTACTTCGAGGGGGTGAGTCG
>CAZEET010000013.1:0-15717 GCA_964511325.1 uncultured Candidatus Bathyarchaeia archaeon
GATAAGGCTTTAAAAGACCTTAAAGAGAGCGCGAGCGGGTAGATGACTTGAATTTGCTACTTAATAAGATGCTATTTAAGAGTGGCGAGGGCTCCCGCGAATATGTAGAGAAGCTATCAGCATTCCTCACAATTCTTCGATCGCTTCGAGGGCGTCGCGGTAAATCTTGGCGCTCATGTAAAAGCCCGCTTCAATCAGCTCCGCCAGCATTCGCTTGCCTTCTGCCTTCGTAATCAATCCCCTTTTCACAGCCGCTATGATCACGAAAATCGTCCCCCTCGGCGCTAGCCCGAGTTGCCGCGCGACCTCCCTAGCGCCAGCTTGGTCGATGAGGACGATTTCCTCGCCCTTTTGCTTAGCTAGCATCATGACCTGGGCCTCACCGGCGTCTATCCCCGCGGCTTGCGCCAGCGCCTCCGCCCTCCTCGCATTCTCCGCGGTTAGGGCGTCCACGGCGACCCACCCCTCGCTCAGCGCCCCCTCTATCACGTAGGCGTCCGGATGTCCCCCCGCCTTCCCGCGGTCGACCGTCTCCGCTTTCACCTCGGGCGGAACCTGCACCCGGCCGAAAACTTCCCTCAGGAGGTGGAGCTTGCCCAGCCTGGCCATGAAAATGAGCGGCGTCGCGTCGGAGACTGGCAAGTCGGCCCCTACCCCTCTAAGGCGGCCTCGATATCCTCACCAAGGTCCCTCTCGGAGTACCGGAACTCTACACCCTCCCTCGCCGCCAGCTCCATCATCTCCCTGAGCGTCACGCCAGCAAGCCTCGCGGCGCGCCACAGCGTGACCTTACCCTCACGGTAGAGCCTCAGCGCCCTCTCAACCTTCCACTGCTCGATCGCCCTCGCCAACAGCTTCCTGATCACAGTGGCCCGGTCACTCTTCTCCTCCCTCTCTATCTCCCTCAAGGCCTCCACGATGTCACGGGGAACGCGCGCAGAGATGACCTCCACTACCGACCACCGTCTACATTTGTTTGTAGACGATACATATAAACGTTTACGCCATCACCGTGGAGTTCGCGCCTCCGCACACCACTAAATTAATTTCGCAACAATTTTCTCACGCTTTGTGTTCACTCTTTCTGGTTGTCAACACTAAATTTAAGCGCGCGCTACGACAGCAGTGAAAGAAGGGTCCTGCCTTGCCTACGTCGATAACGAGGGTGTTGATCGAAGTAGTTTCTGGTAAGAGGATCGTTGATGCCGACATAGATGAACTCCTCGAAAACGCCACTAGGAACAAGGTTCTGTTGCACGTCCTACGGGTTCTGGGCGTCGAAGGTGATGTTGTAGCCCGGCGGGAGAAGGCGTTTAGGAAGCTTCTAGAGAGCATTGAGAAAGCCTCCCACGTTCTCGAAGGCCTGCACTACTCGTTCTACAAGCTGGTAAAGCCTGTCATCTACGTCCCCGCGGACATCGACATCCTCATAGATAAAGGCGACATCGCCTCAGCCATCCGCAGGCTATCCGAGTTAGGCTACCGCACCGCGGTCCGAGAGCCGTTCACCGTCACCCTGACCAGAGGGAGCGCCATCATCGACCTCTACGTCCACCCCAGCATGGGTGGGATGGTGTACCTCGACGGATCAAAGCTACTAGAGTACGCCGTGACTGTAAGCTTCCACGGAATCTCCATCCCCTCTCTACCCAGCTATGCGGAGGCCCTCGTAGCGGCAGCACACGCCACCTACAAGGAGATGCTCTACACGCTGAACGACTACGTCACCGTAAAGGCATGGAACGATGAGAGGACCGCGAAGCTAGCTACGGAGCTAAGGTGCAAACCCCTCCTAGACTACATCGAGAAGCTTAACAAGGCCGTAGAAGAAGGCCTCGTGGAGCTACCGTACAGGATACCACTACCAACGTGGATGAAACTCTGGTCCTCTAAGGCCTTCTCGGATCGACTGACTAGATCCACCATCAGAAACGCCTTCAAAGCACTAGCGTCTAGACGGGGCCTCAAGCTACTCAAGTCGAAGCTAACAAGAGAAACATACTAGTTGTTTTTCTCTATAACACTTACTAGGTTAACTTAAACCAGACCCCACTCAGGGCTTCGAGTTGCTTAATGTTGAAGTTAACGAGGAAGGGAAACGTATTAGAATCCGAAGTTATTAGATTTTTAAGGCTTTATACGATTAGGGTGTGATATCGTGAGGCTGCATGAGAGGTACGTAACCCTGCTGTCTCTCATCCTCCCGCTAACTGCCACCATCTTAGCCGTGTACGGAGAGTCCAGGCTCGACCTTTACGTCTCGATGTTCGCACTCGAGTACCTCATACTCACAGCCCTCCACTCCCCCTTAGACCCCAAGACGAGTAGAATGCTCAACGCCATAGGAGCCGTGTTATTCGCCGTGTTCGTCGTCATAGTCGCATCAAAGGTGGTCGAAATACTCTACGGGGTGAAGCTGATCTGAAGAGGGACTTACTATCAGCCATCATCGTAGTAACGCTGATAGCGATCCTCCTAGCGTCAAGTTGCTCGACCATCGTATCCTTCAAGCCGCACGAAGACCCTGAGACGGCCCCCGAGTCTGTGGAATCGTTCGGCATCTTGTCCTTCTTTTCTGGAGTGTTCGAACGCACGTACTTGGAGGACTACGAAGGTGCTGAGGATACGCTGGCGAAGCTTAAGGGGGCATACCTAACCAAAGACGTTGAATACATAGTCTGGAGGATAGCGAACCTCACATCCGACCTCATAGACACGTTGAACGAGACGGAGGGCCTACTCTCGGAAGCTGAGACCCTCCTAGACCAGAGGATGCCCGACGAGGCCCACGCCAAGCTTGAAAAGGCCAGCATCCTGATAGGTAAGGCCACGCTAACCCTCAACGAGATAGAGGAAGCCGTGGAGACATTATGCGGGAGGCTTGGGATACGTTCAACGGCAGACGCGAAGGCTAGGGAAAGGTTGGCCGAACTCATGGAGAGACTCGAAGAGCTGCTCGACAGGTACAGGGCCCTCATGGAGGAGCTGAGGAGCGAGGCTAAAGAGCAAAGAAGTTTAACCCCCACGTACCTAACCCTCGCGTGCAACACAACCGAAGCGTTCGTAGGCTCAGCCATAAGCCTGAACGGCACTCTCTCAGACGAACTCGGCCAGTCACTACCCAACCGCGAGATAAAAGTGTACGTGGACAACCAGCTCATCGGTAAGACGGTCACAGGACCAGATGGCTCTTACGAGCTCACCGTCATCGTACCCTACATCTACAAGGACGTTGTTCCGCTAAAAGCCGTCTTCGTACCCGTAGGCGAAGACAGAGACGTGTTCGCGGGATCCGCGGCCCAAACATACCTACATCTGCTTTTCTACCGTACGTCAGTCATCATCTCCATAGCCGGCGACGCCCACCCGGGGATGCCGCTGACCGTTAACGGCACCATAAACGTAGAAAACCACACACAACCTGGAACCCGACCAGTGATCATAAGCCTCGACGACCAGGTAGTCTACGAGGGTCTCTCAGAGGCGGATGGAAGGTTTAGGGCAGAAATCAGATTGGCGAACGACACAGCCGAGGGCACGCACAGACTCGTGGTGAGGGTACCTCCCAACAGAACGTTTTCCGGAGCCGTGTCGGCCATGGAAATCCTCGTCACGAGGATACCGATAAACGTGACCGTAAGGGCCCCAGCAGTGACCCTAGCGCCGTGTAAGCTCTCCATACGTGGATCTGTATCTTCGGAGCTCGGCGCGGTGGTGGGGGCATCCGTGGTAGTGGTGGTCGACGGCAGAACCGTTGAGACAAACTCCTCGGCGAACGGCGAGTTCGAAGCGTCGATCAACCTCAGCCTAAGTCCATTCCTACTCAAAAGGGAGAAAATAGTCGTCCATGTAGCCCCCAAGGAGCCGTGGCTGTCCCCCAGATACGTGAGCAGGGGCGTGGTGGAGGTCAACACATTCAGCGTCGGCCTGCTCTCAGCCTCCGCCGTCATGCTAGGCTTAACCCTCTACACAAGGCTTAGACCTCCCATAACGCCCGAAAAGCCGAAGGAGGGTGCGCGCTTACCGGAGGAGGCCGAGGAAGAGGAGACAGTCGTCACGCGTGTGGAGAGACGGCTGGAAGGAGTGAGAGCCCAGCTCTTAGATACATACTTTTCGTGTGTGAGGTTGCTGTCTGAGAGGTTGGGCGTATCCATGGGGAGTTCTACAACGCTCAGGGAGTTCCTGTCCGATGTCTCCCTCAGGGACGGCGCCATCGTGAAACCTTTCTCTAAGCTAACTTCCCTAGCCGAGAAAGCTCTGTACTCCCCACATCCCATACAACCCTCCGACGTTAAGGAGGCTAGGAAGCTCTTAGAGCAGGTTAGGAGGGTGTTGTTAGGATGAGGCTGATAAATCTGCTTGCAGCATCCCTTGTCGTGTTCCTGGTCTCCTCGAGCCTGTTGGTGTGGTTCTACCCAACCACGAGGGACTTCGACCCAGAAAACCCGTTCTGGAACGGCTCTAAGAATTCCGTCAAGCTCATCGAGGCTAAGCCCATTGACAACCTGAACGAGCTGCCTGAGAGCTCTGAGAAAGCTGTGCTCATAGAAATCCCATACGAGCCCCTATCAGAACAGGAGCTCGTGAAGCTTTCCGACTTCCTAACCGATGAAGGCGTGCTCATACTCATGGACGACTACGGCTACGGGAACATGCTACTCGAGCATCTAGACCTGTCCGTCAGGTTCGCCAACACACCGCTCCTCGACCCTCTGTTCTGCTACAAGAACAAGTGGCTTCCGAAGATAACGAACGTATCACAAACGTTGGGGGTAGAATGCATCGTCCTTAACCACGCTACAGCCCTCGTCAACGTGTCCAAGGAGGTCGAGGTCGTGGCCTGGTCTTCGAGCTTCAGCTTCCTAGACACGGACGGAGACTCCTACTGGAGTGAGGGGGAGCCCATAGGCCCGTTGCCGGTGTCCGCCTTAACCCGTGTCGGAGGAGGCCTGCTAATCCTGGTCTCAGACCCGAGCATACTTATCAACTCCATGATAGACATGGCGGACAACCGCATGTTTCTGTCAGCCCTGATAGATTTAGGTGGACGCGGGAGGGAGGTGCTGTTGGATACGTCACACGTACCTGAGACCACGCTCGAAGAAGCTAAGGCGGTGCTCAAATCGGTGAGGGACTTCCTAGCCCTACCCTGCATAACCCCTCCTGTCGTAGCCGTTATAATAGTTATCGCAACTAGGTCTTTATGGTCGAAAGCTCGAGGTGAACAGGTTGAGAGACGAGCTGGATAACCCTGTAGAGACGCTTAGACGCATACTCGACGAAGTCTCTAGGGTTGTAGTAGGTAAAGAGGAGGAGAAAGAGCTGCTTCTCGTAGCCCTGCTGAGCGGGGGCCACGTCCTGATAGAGGGCTTCGTCGGAACGGGCAAGACGACGCTCGCAAGGGCCTTCGCCAAGGCCATAGGAGGCGAGTTTAAGCGTGTACAGATGACATCCGACACACTGCCGTCGGACATAACGGGTTTCTACATGTACAGGCTCGACGGGAGTTCAACGTTCGTCCAGGGGCCCGTGTTCACAAACATACTCCTAGTAGACGAGCTGAACAGGGCACCTCCGAGGACACAGTCAGCCCTCCTCGAGGCCATGCAGGAGATGAGGGTGAGCATAGAGGGACGCACACACGACCTGCCAAGGCCGTTCATGGTTGTGGCAACCCAAGTGCCTTACGGCGCCGCGGGAACCTACCCACTCGCCGAGACGCAGATAGACCGTTTCATGATGAGGTGCTGGAGCGGCATCCCCGATCCAGAGGATGAAAAAACCATAATATCGAACATAGACTTGATCGAAGAAATGGGCATAGAGCCTGTGGTAGCTCCTAAAAAAGTGATCAGGCTTAGAACGCTGGTTAAGAAGGTGTACGTCAGCGAAGACATCCAGAAGTACATAATATCACTCGTGAACCACGTAAGGGAGAACCCGGATACACTGCCCATCATGCCAAGCCCAAGGGCCTCGATAGCCCTCTACAAGGCCTCCAGAGTCCTAGCCTTCATGGATGGACGCGACTACGTGATACCCGACGACGTTAAGAGACTCGCGATACCAGCGCTGGCTCACAGGGTGAGGCTAAAGCCCGAGGCCGAGGCGGAGGGTATGAAACCCGAGCATGTGGTCGAAAAGGCCTTGGAGGAGACGCCTGTCCCGAGGGGAGGTTTTAAACCCTGAAAACAGGCGTCAAGCTCCTTCTCGCAACAGAGTTATACCTGCTAGCCCTGTTCGGCGTAGCGGCGGCTATGACGCCGATGCCGACTTCGATGCTGGCGGTAGCCATGGCCGTCATACACGTACTGATGTTGGTCTTGCCGGTTAAGGCTGGTCTGAGGGCTGTGATCTACGCAGCAACAACCGTCATAGGCCCTATGGTCCTTGAACCTGTAGTCGGGCTACTCGCCTCCCCCCTACTCTTCAGCCCGGCTCTCATGGGGCTCGACGACGCCTTAGCAGAGCTTTCTGCCGCGTGGGTTACTGAGAACCCTAGTAGAGCTCTAAGCTTTACAGGGGCCTCGAAGGCGTTGCTCATCTCATCCCTGTCCGCATCCCTGTTCTCCCTAGCCGTGGGGTACCGCTCGACGGCGCTAGGCTCCCTCCTAGTCGCCGCTTACACCCTCCTCGCATCCGCCTACTCCATACACTCCCTGAAAAAGACGGAGCTGAACGTGGACAAGGCCCTGATAAGGGTGTTGGCCAGAGAGGAAGGGGAGGGAAAAGCTGTTTTAAGACCTAGCACATCCATACCGCTCCACATAGCTTTCAGAAGCACCTTAAGCTGGATGGAAGTTTCCCCCGAATACGTTAGACTCGATCCTGGAGGGAAAACAGAGCTTACCATACGTGTAAAACCTCCACTAGCTGCTCCGGTGGACCCCTGCGTAGAAGCTGTATTGGTGGGGCCGAGGGGCCTCGTTTCAGCGTTCAAGAAACTGCATCCAGTGGATTTGCATGTGATACCTAAGGCCAAGTACGCCGAATGGCTGGCGAAGAGGTTTCTTGAGGGCACACACGAAACGGTCGGTCTAAAAACAGTAGGTCTAGAGCTTAAACCCCTCCTACCTTCGAGAAGGGGAGAGTACTATGGAAGCAGGCTGTACCACCCCGGCGACAGCGTAAGGGATGTGGACTGGAAGAAGAGCGTCAAGCTCCATAAACTTGTGGTAAAGGAATTCATCTCCTCTAGGGGGGCGGTGACAGCGCTGATAGCCTCCCTAACCGTGAGCAACCTGGAGGAGGCAGACGAGCTATGCTACAAGATGGTGATGGCCTCCCTCACAGCCGCCGTAGAGGGCATCCCCACGGCCTTGGTAGCGTACAACAGCGAGCAAGTAGTAGCCCTCCTAGGACCCACAGACCCGAAAGAGATCCTCAAACTAGCCCTAACCCTAGCCAAGCATGTGACGGTGGAAGAAATCGCGTTAAGGGTTCTCACAGTCCCTGGGGAGGGGTTTGAAGGCTTAAGGGAGCTCTACCGACGTGCGGAGAAGAGACGCATACCCGGGGCAGCCGGACTGGCTAGGCTACTGAGCATAAAGTTTACGGCGTTAAAGCGTTTAGCGAGAGATCACCCCGCCCATCAAGCCCTAGCAAAGTGCGTGAACCTCATCCCCGCACCGGCCTTGCTGGTCGTAGTCTCCCCCCTGTCATACGATGCGGAGGCACTCATGGTCGGGTTGGAGAGGGCGTCGACGATGGGCTACAGAACGCTAGTCCTACCTACATCCAAGCATTGAAAGTGCTTCCGTGAACTCCGTTTCTCAGAACGGTTAAGCAAATATTAAGGTGGTTACTTCAGTAGTTAGGAAGACTTGGACTCGTATACTTCGGCGGGAGTATGTCTGTTGGCGTTCGGGGCCCTCTTAGCGTCTGTGAGCTACTTCATACTCTCCTCAATACCCCTGACAGCCCTCGGCTTATCAGCCGTAATCCTAGGTCCAACCCTCATAGCCGTCGGCAGGGGCAGAGCAAGCCGACCACCACACCTAAGCGAGCTACTGTTCGAATGCAGTCAGGAAAACCTGTCTGCGATCATGGAGGAATTGGGCGTAACGTCCAAGGCCGTCTACCTGCCGTCATCCATGGTTGAGGGAGGACCCCTCGCACTAGTATCACCGAACACGGACCTCGACCTCGCGTCCGTGGAAGGCAAGCTTCCGAGAAGGCTCCTCGTCTGGCGTAAGCCAAACTACGTTGGGATAATCGTCTCGACGCCGGGCTCGATAGCGTGCAGAAGGTTTGCCCCCGAAGGGGAGGCAACCATAGCAAACCTAGAGTCAACGCTCGCATCGATCCTCACGGGAGACTTGGACTTAGCGGACGGCGTGTCCGTGGCAGAGACGGGGGAGGGGACGCTCATAGTCGAGCTCACAAACCCCAGACTGACCGAAAAGCATCTAGTAGTCCACGACGTACTCGGAAGTACGCTAGCCTCAATAGTGGCGTCCGTAACCTCAGAAGTCCTCAAAAGCCCGGTAGTAATCGAGGGGGAGGAAAAGCATAGAGCGAGGTTGATAATCAGATTAAGCCTGACCAAAATAAGCCCATAATCCTACCATTTTGACCTAATTTTTCCAAAATAGGCTTTTCTCACCATCTTATAATTCTCTCACAATCTTCCCGTCCCTAAGCTCTATCGTTTTAGGCACGTTTTTCGCGACCAATGAGTCATGCGTTGCTAGGATCACAGTCGTCCCATCCCTGTTCAGCGCCTTGAGCTCCTCAAGGACTGCCATAGCCGACTCCGTGTCTAGGTTGCTGGTCGGCTCGTCGGCGAACAGCACCTTAGGCCTGTGAGCTACGCCCATCGCGAGGCAAACCCTCCTACGTTCGCCACCGCTTATCTGGTCCACTTTCCTGTTCGACAACTTAGATATGCCGAGGCGGTCGAGTGCTTCCATCGCCATCCTCCTCCTAACGCTTCCTCTGACACCTCTGGCGATCAAGGGCAACTCCACATTCTCGATAACCGTAAGAGAGTCTATCAGCATGTCTTCCTGGAACACGAACCCGACGAGCCTGTTCCTGACCGAGTGTAAACGGCGTAACGGGAGCTTGTAAATCTCTTCCCCCATCAACGTGACAACCCCCATGTCGGGTCTCAGGAACCCGGCTGAGACCTTGAGTAGCGTGGTCTTACCTGAGCCGCTTGGCCCTATGACGCATAGCATGTCACCCACGTCTATGGAGAGGGAAACATCCCTCAGAGCTACGACGCTTTCGACGGGGGTTCTATATACCTTCGTAACACCTCTCAGACATAGAGCCTCCATCACGCCATGCCCCCTAACACCATCACATGTCCCCCGCAGAATACGAGGTTATACGGCTCCTCCACAACGAGACCTATGTCAAACCACTCGTAGGACATCTCCAGCAAACCCGCCTCCCAGCTCCTCCTAAACACCAACATGAGCTCCCCCTCCGTCAGCTCCATGTACGGGTGAACCTGCCTGACGTGGAGGTCCTCAAACACGTTCGACATGTAAGCCACAAGCGTGTCCCCGACGACCATCCTCCCACCGAGCAGATCGCAGACCACACCCATCTCTTGGTACTGACCCCTGTCGTATGAGGCAAGCCCCCCGAACCATGGGCTCCCCAGCACGGTGCACCTCAACCCTGGGATAGGAGTTAGGAGCAGCGACACTAACAAGGCCGCTAAAGTCGTCCGAAGCCTCTTTCCCTCGATGTCGCTCATGCCGTACGCCATACGCATGTAGACCGCAGGCATCAGTAGGTAGGCGGCCTTCATCATCAACACTATAGATGCCTCAGTAAAACTGTAGAGTGCCGAGAAGGTCAGCATGGACAACGCAGACGCCATGTAGCCGCCTACCATGCACGTTTTAAACCCACCCCTCACGCGGGGGCGAGCTCCGAGGATCGCTGTCGCGAGGGCTGCATAGCCCACCATGTCTAATAGGCCCACACCAGTAGGAAGGAAAAACATGGCATGTATCTTCCCCTTTAAGATCACATAGCCGAGATAGAGTGCGCAGATGAGCAGCGGAGCCGCGGCAAGGCTCAGCCTAACGCGCCTAAGATACAGGAAGGTGTAGAGGACCACACAAGAAGATATCAAGGCTGCATCGGCTGAACCGACGTATCCGGGCACAGCCTGGAGCAGAAGAACGTACACCGTTAAGGATGTTGAGAACACAGTTGCGAGAACGACGACCCTCAACGCACTCGCAGCGTCGACCTCACCCCTAAGCCTGCCGTACACAATCAGGGCTGAGGTGGACAGGAGCATTATGGAGAAGGTTAAGGCCGTGTAGTGATGTCCGAACAGGACACCTACGGAGAGGATCATAAACAGCGCCGCATCCCTCCCCCCGCCGTCCCTTAACATAGTCAGGGCGAGCATCGAGCTCATCAACGGGTAGAAGGTGGCGGTTATCTTAGCTACGCTGCATGCCATGGTCATATGCGTAGCCTCGAGGGAAAGGGCTAAGGAGCAGAGCATTAGCACGAGTCGCCTGTCGCCGAAAAGTCTTCTAAGCGTGAGGTAGAATGGGATTACGGACAGGCCGGCTAACGCGGGAACAACCTGGGAACACTGTAGGGCGGGGGCTCCCGTAACCTCCTTCATGAACAGTATGAGCAGGTTCACGAGGGGCCACTTGGCCGAGAGGCTTGCTTCAGGCCCCCACGGAAGCCTCCCGGAATCGAGCGCCCGGATGACATAGCCCATGTGCTCCCACGCGTCTTGGAGAAACGGCCCTCCGTTTACGATGAAGGGCAGTAGTGGAGTGACCGCCGATATCAGCGTCAACGCAAATACCTCCTTACTCCTCAACTCTCCGCCCTCCTCACCGCCCAGATGTATGAGAACGCCCAGACAGCCGCCATAGACGCCGTCGTCAAGGCGAATGTGGGTATGGTGGGGAATGGCGACCCGTACCCCAGGAAGGCCACCCTCAAGTCCATCCTGAGGGTGTGGTAGAGCACCCATGAACACGCTGTCCCCAGCGTCGAAGAGAGTAGGGACAGTGCTAGGTGGGGTGGCGCTACATTCCTAAACATCGCCGACGCGGTGAAGCCTACCGCCCACAAAACTTTT
This sequence comes from uncultured Candidatus Bathyarchaeia archaeon, assembly GCA_964511325.1. Lineage (GTDB taxonomy): Archaea > Thermoproteota > Bathyarchaeia > TCS64 > B23 > B23. Next base: position 11,078 of record CAZEET010000013.1, read on the forward strand.
AGCTCCCTCTCCAACGTGAGGTAGAGGTAGCGCTGGACGGATGAGAACATAAGCAAAGACATGATGAGGAAAAGCGATGAAAGCGTGGCCAGATGGGCTGTTGTGAGGCCTAAGAAGGCCCTCAGAGTGTGGGTCGGGGCCTCGTAGGGTCCGAGGATGGAGAGTTTTGGGTAGACGCTTAACGGTATTCTCTCAGGATTCTCGATCATCCTCGGAATCTCGACTAAAACCTGCTCCTCCTCAGGGACGTGGAACTCTTCCGAGTAGACACGCTGAGCAGCATACACCCAAACCTTGTACGAACCCTCTGGAAGCGATATCCTCACCGAAGGCTCGACGCACCTCGCACTGTAGACGGTGACTCCGTCTCTCTCTATTATCAGTATAAATTCCCCTACCCCGTATCCCCCCTCTGCGGACACCGTTATGAGGACATCGTACCTGCCTGCTCCTGTACCCTTGGGGTCGAACACCATGTCCCAGAATACCGGAAGACTGTACGTTGAACCTCCAACTGAAAGTGTATAGACACCCGGCTTTACACGGAACAGCCAGCAACTCCCGGTCCAGTTACCGTACAACTCGACTCCACTTTCATCGAGGAGCTTGACAGATTCCTCCTCCGACGCCGACACGCTGAGCGAAACCTCGCCTGACAGTCTCATCTCTACGTTTACGTCTCTATCTCGGTCGAGCATGACGCTCCCGAGAGAGGCCACAAGTCCGTCGGTCTGGTAGGTGACTCTATAGAGGCCGAAGGGGAGGGTGAAGTTTAGCGTGGTCGGGCCGCTCACGGGCTTAGACGATACGGGAGTGCCAAGCGAATCTAAGACCACTATCCACCCGCTCAGATCCACGTTACACGAGACGGTTAAGGTGTAGCTTTGACCGAGGAGGTTGGCGAGCTCCCTCCTCCCCAATCCCCTCACGATCACCACAGACGCCATCGTCTCACGTAGCCCAGAAAGCCTCTGACCTACGTCGAGGGGAACTATGACCTCATAATCCCTCCTATCGTTAAACCTACACACCGCCGCCACTTCGAGGTACATGACCACGGGCCTTCTGGAGCTTGCAACGTCTACGCATTCCCCGACGGATAGGCCGAGCCTCTCGGCAGCCTTCAATCCAACCACAGCCCACGGCCCTGTCATGTTCGGTATGCAACCATCGACGACACACTTCTCGTAGCCTTTGACCTCCTCCCACGGAACTCCCCTCACGACCACCGTCTCCCCCTTCACACACGCTGGCGTCAGAGTGACTGCCCTACACCACACCACGTTCCGATAAGCCCTGAGGCTCTCATAGAGGGATAAAGGTACACGGCTTGTGAACACGGTTCTGGCGCCCCCACCATACACTACGAATCCCCCCAACCCCGCTCCAAGGGCCGTGTCAAGCGAGTTTAGGCACGAGATGGAGAAGGCCGTCAGGGTTGACGCCAGCATGGAGGCTACTGTAAGGTAAGCCAAGATCGACATGAGCCTCCTAAGACCTAGCATTCTAAGGCCTAGAGACATCGCCAAGACCCCTCAGAAAACCCGCCGAGAAGCCTGCCGTGGACGCCAACCAGAACAAGAGTTCATCCACCCAAACACCGCTGTACAACTCTGGCCTGACGTACGGCAGCCTTAGGGCTATCGAGGCGGTTGCCGAAAGAACAGTCGGGGCGAGTATTCCCACCGACGTCCCCACGAGGAGCGCGATTAGGGAGAGCATGGAGGATAGTACCACAAGCGAGGTGCAGAGCTTCCCGTGTTCGAACCCTGTAGCCACGAGGGTTTTAAACACTCTTCTAGCTTCCATCGCCGAGGAGGATGAGAGGAAGAAACACGTAAAGAAGGCAACAACGTATACGACCGACGTGAGCATGCGTAGATTCCAGAGTATGTTGGAGGAAGATGAGGAAAGAACCTCGTTAAACGACGGTACACAAGTCCCTTCACCCCCTTCCGATGCAGGCCACTCGTAAAACACAGTCCAGTTCACATCCAAGCTTACGACATCCGCGGATCTGAGAAGAATGGAGTAAGCTAGATAATCGCTTGCACACATCACGCCAGAGATGTTGAAAGACTTACCGTATACAGACACGCTGGACCCGATAGAGGCAAATCCAACCTTCTCTCCGATGAGAGCCTCCCCGGGCTTCGGCATCGACCCCTCCAGGCGGACACCATGTAGCTTCATGTACAGGGTTAGGTTGTCGGCGGACACGAGTACGACATCATGTCCTTGGACGTCTACATGCGCTACGGACACCTGAACGTAGCTAACGTTTCCCGGCATGCTCGTCGAGTACGCGATGCTGGGCTGCCCCGCCAGCTGACGTATCTGAGAGACCCCTTCGGTGTAGGCTACGGCCATACTCTTCATGCCCACTACGAGAGCTAAGAGTACCGACACTATGACGATGAGCCTCCATACCCTCAGACCCCCGCGGGCGGCTACCGCGGCGAGGAGTGTTGTGAGAGACAACCCAGCCACCTCACGGCGGGGCTGTGACGTTCAGCCACAGCTGACACCACCGGCCAGTGTACACCATAGAATCCGTCTCCGGGTCGTAGGCCCAAAGTTCGAATATCAGCCTGTAGTTTATTCCAGGCTCGGTGAGCGTTACGTCGATGGGGGTTACCCAAGTCTCGTTGTGCATTAAGGCGTGTGTTAGGGTGTACATAGGCTCTAACGGGGCTGGTGTTGTGCCGTTTATCGGTGTGCTCTCGTTCCCCAGCTTTACGTAGACTGTGTACAGCATGGGCTTCCCTTCGTAGCACAAGACGTATACGTACAGCCTGAACGTCTCTCCAGCCACAACTTCGCTCGGATAGTCGCCTATCTTCATGTTGGGGCCGAGTACCCCGAGCGCTGAAAACGGCTCAACGACACGTTTAGACCGAACATACTGCGAGACTGCGAATACGGCGCCCACTAGGAGCACTGCGCATATCACAGCCCACACCTCACCGCTGATTATCATGGATCCCCTCTCCCTGGCCACCTTAACCGCCCTTACTCTGTGTCTGCGTCTGAGCCTCACCCACAGCCTCCAAAAGAGCCTAGGGCCGTAGATGTAGGCGGAGACACCTACGACGGCTGCCGCGACGGCGGACGACGTCAGCACCACCCTGCCGATGAACACCCTCCTCCTACCTTCCTCAGCCACCTCAGGGGCCTCTTCGAGTATCTGGGTCAACGTCGAGTTTGCCTGGGAGATTAGGCTGTGAGCCAGCTCCGGGTCCTCCGATGCAACCTCATCCGCCCTTGAGATGAGGTCCAGAGCGTCGTTAAGCTTCGACACGAGGGATGTCACGTTTCCACCAGCGTTGTAGGCGTCGACTATCGCCCTGAACGCCTCGTGAGCGCTGTCGTCAACCCTTCCCTGTCTCAGCGGGTGCGTCAACAACGTGGATGAGAGAGCTATAGCGACGACCAACAGGATCACAGTAGCCCCCTTCACGCACTCACACCCCTAAGCCAGAGCCTGTAACCCTTGTACTTTCTAGCGAGAGCTACGGCGGCCATGGCCTCGGTGAATACGGATAGAGACACCAGAATCGGTACGAGTCTGATCCCCCAAGGTGTGTAGTTGAGTATGAGGCCTATCAGGGGTACCACCGCGAGGCTTAGGCCTATGGACAGGGCGAGCCTCTCAAGGGGTTTGAGATCCGAACCCCTGGGGTAGAGAGCCTCGATAAGCATGGCTCCAGGCATGTAGAGGACGAACAGCGACCCCATCACGTACCTGACGTAGATGAGCGGGGGGTTCGAGACCTTAAGGACTAAAGCAACAACCGCTGCCGTTAAGGCAGTCACAGACCAGAACCACAAGCTTCTCAACGACCCCGCATAGGACAGGAAGGTTCTCGGAGGCTCCTCCTCAAGCAGCTCCAGCCTACCCCTCTTCCACAGCAGGTAAACGGTCTTCGCAGCCTCGTCGAACCTCACACCCATCTCCCTAGATACAGCCTCCACAAGCTCCTCTAGCGTAGGCGACCCCATCGAAGCGGCTATATCCAAAACCCTCCGTCCGTCACGGTCAGTCAAGGAAATACACCCCAACGGCCTCCGATTCCTAAGTCGCCTAAGAACCTTAATTAAATTGCCGGTTAAGGAGAACAAATTACGATTCTCGAGGTACACAATTTTCCCATTCAGAGACTGATAGGCCTTTAAGCCTGACTTCCTCAGCTCCACAGCCAAACCTCTGAGCACGTCAACCTAACGCAGCGCATCATCATGCCTCCTTCCTCACGACGACCTTGTCATCGCCTACCTTCGCCACGAAAGAGCTAAAAAGCCTTCAAAAGACTCAAAGGCCCAAAATAAAACCTCAGAAAACAAATTTTGAAAAATTAAGAAGTATCCGCCCGCTACAGTTGGCGAGCCCAGCCGGATTCGAACCCGCGACCCCCGGGTTAAAAGCCCGGTGCTCTGTCCTGGCTGAGCTACGGGCCCTCCATGGGTTTATATTCGGTGGGTTTATGTGTTTTTTGGTTTGAAGGTTCTGGAGTTCCTGCTGGACAGGGAGGCTTCTGGTCGGGTGTTCGTCGAGTGTGTGTTCGGCTTCGGGGTCAGCAGGGCCGCGGCCGAGGCCTTGGTGGGCTTCATCGACGGTGAGTTACTGGGTATGGTCTACT
>CAZEET010000014.1:0-15092 GCA_964511325.1 uncultured Candidatus Bathyarchaeia archaeon
TAGGCGACGAGCGGGGGCCGACGCTGGAGGTAGCCCTCGCAAGGCTGAGGCAGCTTAGACCGGATATGCAGATACTCGCCCTAAGCGCCACCATCACCAATGCGGATGAAGTTGCGGAATGGCTGAACGCCGAGTGCGTCAAGACCGATTGGAGACCGGTGGAGCTCCGGGAGGGAGTCGCCTACAAGGATGTGATCTACTTCAAGGATGGAAGCGTGAAGAGGCTTAGGCCGCTGCATAGGATAGACGCCCTAAACATTGCCTTAAACTCGGTTCTGGATGGCGGTCAATCCCTCATCTTCGTTGAGAGCCGTAGGAGAGCCATGAGCCTGGCAAGGGAGGCCGCCCAGGCTTTGAGGGGGATTCTCAAGCCAAGGGAGAGGAGAAGCCTCGAGCGGATATCCTCCGACATTCTCCTCTACGGCGAAAGAACCACGCTATCAGATGACCTCGCCTCGGCGGTCTCCAAGGGCGCGGCCTTCCACCATGCGGGGCTGAGAGCCGAGCATCGACGCATAGTGGAGAGGGCCTTCAGGGAGGGTTGGATCAAGATATTGGTGGCGACGCCCACGCTGGCCGCTGGCGTAAACCTACCCGCGAGGACAGTGGTCATAGGAAACTATCGACGCTTCGTCCCAGGCTATGGGATGTATCCCATCTCGGTTTTGGAGTATAAACAGATGAGTGGAAGGGCTGGGAGACCCCAATACGACGAGTTTGGAGAGGCCATCCTCATAGCCTCCTCCCCCGAGGAGCAGGACGCCTTAATGGAGAACTACATCCTCGCAAAGCCTGAACGCCTCTATAGCCGCCTCGCCTCCGAGGGCGCCCTCCGGGGACACGTCCTCGCAGCCATAGCATCCGATTACGCCCACTCGGAGGAGGGGCTTCTGGAGTTCTTCTCCTCCACCTTCTACGGCTACCACTACCCCGTCGGAGGCCTCAGGAGGATCATCGGCGGAATCCTAGGCTTCCTTAGGAGGGAGGGGATGCTGGATTACAAGGGGAATTACATATACGCCACAGACTTCGGGAGAAGGGTCTCAGAGCTCTACATCGACCCCTTATCGGCGACCGCCATCCGAGACGGGCTTAGACGGGGCGCCCTGGAGGTGACGGACTTCACCTGGCTCCACCTCATCTGCCATACACCTGACATGCAGCCCATCATAAGGCCGAGAAGAAATGAGCTCGCCGAACTGGAGGCCTACGTCGAGGAGCATCGAAACGAGTTTGCCTGCTCCATCCCCGAGACCTATGACCCTATAGAGTATGAACAGTTCCTCGGAGAGGTGAAGACGGCCCTCGTTCTCGAGGCCTGGATAAATGAGGTCTCGGAGAATGAACTACTGCAGCGCTACTCGGTTCAGCCTGGAGATAGGTATAGCATAGTGCATAACGCCGAGTGGCTGTTATATGCAGCCCATGAACTCTCAACCGTGCTGGGCTACCCGGAGCATAGGAAGCATCTAAGGGAGCTCAGGGAGCGGGTTAAATACGGCGTTACGCCGAACCTCCTCCCCCTGGTGAGGCTCCAAGGCATAGGGCGAATAAGGGCGAGGGTTCTCTACAACGCCGGCCTCAAATCCATCGCTGACCTGAAGAGGGCTCCTCTGAGAAGGCTAGTGGAGATTCCACTCATCGGTCCAAGGCTGGCCAGGCTGATCAAGGAACAGGTGGGCGGCGTCGTCGACGAGGAGGAGTGGAGGAAGCTGGAGAAGGAGGCGGAGCAGAAGGCCCTGACGGAGTTCATAGAGGAGGAAACGGAGGAGGCTTAAAAGCGTCGAGCAAACTATAGATTGATGTCTGAGGAGAGGAGAGGATACATACTTAGAATCATAAGGGACGACTGGGTTGAGAAGGTCTTCAGAGAACATCGATATTACTCAGGAGTTTCGAGAAGATGGAGGAGAGGAGACATCATCCTATTCGCTAAGAAGACAGAGGCTGGAGACTCCTTCATAGGCTACGGCGTCATAGAGAGAATAGAGGAGATCTGGGAGCTTCCCCCGGAGGAGAGGCGATACGCCCTAGAGCAGGGATGGAGATGGGCCCTAACCCTCAACCCCCTCTTCAGATTCCATAAGCCCCTACCGATCAAGGAGACGATACTCGCCGGGGATCCCAGGAGGGGGAGCTTCCTCCACGGGGCTATGCTCACGGAGGAGGAGATAGACGCCATATTAGAGGCAGCTGAGGATTATCAGGGCTGAGAGGATGGGATACATAGCAGCCCTCGCATCAAAACGAGGAGAGGATGTCTCACCCCTCCTGCTAGGGATGCTGAAGGCTCAGAGCTCCAGAGTCGACGGGATAGGCGTAGCATCGGAGGAGGGGGCAATAGCCCAGCCATGGGAGACGGAGGAGACGCCCAGGGGAGACGCCATGATCGGATGCCTATACACGAAGATGACGCCCCTCGACCAGTCTCAACCCATCACTCAATACGGCTGTCAGATCGCCATGGAGGGACGCCTATGGTCGGGGAGATGCGACATCCTAGAGATGGCTGAGAGGCTAGGGCACGACCCCTATAAGGGATTGAGACGACTCATCGAGGAGGGAGACGGCTCCTACGCCGTTGTGATCCTCGATGGGGAGCACATCCTCTGCGGCAGAGACCCAATAGGCCTGGTGCCCCTCTACATCGGAGAATCCGAGAGCCTCATAGCAGCCGCGTCGAATAGGAAGATGCTCTGGAGCCTAGGATTAGAGGCGAAACCCCTAAAGCCAGGCCACATAGCAAGGATAAGCCCCTGGGGCTTAGAGGTGGAGCAGGTTAAAACCCTGGAGCAGCCCGAGACTGAGTCCACGTCGATGGAGGAAGCCGTCGAGCTGCTCGACGAAGCGATGGGAATAAGCGTCGAGCGGAGGGTTAGGGGTCTAAGCCGAGTCTGCCTAGCCTTCTCCGGAGGCCTCGACAGCTCGGTGATAGCGAAATACCTAGAGCTGACCGGCGTCGACGTGGAGCTCCTATCCGTCGGCTTAGAAGGCTCCAAAGACCTTGAGGCAGCGTCGGAGGCGGCTGAACACCTCGGCCTCCCCATCAGGGTTGAGAGCTACGGCCTAGAAGACGTGGAGGAAGCGTTGGATGGGGTTCTATGGAGCGTTGAGGAGGCTGATCCGATGAAGATCTCGATAGCGCTCCCCCTCCACTGGTGCGCTAAACTCGCCGTGGAGGAGGGTGTCCGCATACTCTTCGTAGGGCAGGGAAGCGATGAACTCCTCGGGGGTTATCGACGCTACCTAGACCTCTACGCATCGATAGGCGACGAGGTGAGGCATCAACTCTTCAGAGATGTCGCCGAGTCCTATGAGGTGAACTTCGCCAGGGACTATAAGGTTTGTATGGATCAGGGCGTCGAGATGAGGGCGCCCTACACCGACTTAGAGGTGATAGAGCTGGGCCTCTCCATACCGGTAGGGTTGAAGCTCTCCAGGGATGGGTGGAGGAAGCTGGTTCTCAGGAAGCTGGCTGAAACCCTCGGACTTCCGGAGAGCATAGCCTGGAGGAGGAAGAGAGCGATACAATATTCCACGAGGGTCTCAACGGCTTTGAGGAAGATAGCTAAGAGACATGGGAAGAGTGATCTGGGGGAGCTCCTAAGGGAACGGCTTAACCTCCTTCGAGGGAGAATGATGAGAGGTTAGAGGAAGCCCCACTTTGATACATCTTCAAATCTCAAAGTTTATCTCGTCGGCTCCATCTATGGGAGGCCTCGGAGACTCTCCTAAGGGTCTCAAGGGCTGAAGGATAATCTGGGAAGCCCCTGAGGCCGCATTCGGGGCCTGCATAGGGGACGTTCTCAGCTCCAAATCGCTTAACGATGATCCTAAGCCGTCTCCTCATCAGCTCAACCTCCTCCAGGAAACATTCAGCCTCCATTCGACCTCTCTTAACCTCAGACCAGACGGCTCCGATCCTACGGGGCGCCTCATCTGATCCAGGTGGAATACCTAAACTCTGGGCTATGAGAGCGTCGAAATCGCTTCGGGAGATGCTGGCCTTCACCCTCTTACCGGCTTTAAGCACGCTCCTTATGATCTCATCATCGCTGTAGAGGGGATCATCAACGTGGGATTCAACGATATCTAGATGCTCCACCTCCAGGTATAGGGGATCGGAGGTGTCGTGGAGATGTATGATGGTCTCCAGACCCCTGGAGGAGGCCGCTGAGAACAGTTTCTCCCAAGATTTTAATAGACTCTCCCGCGCCTCGGAACCCCTATCCAGCAGGGGGTCATCCACAAGGCCGAAGGTGGGCTCATCTACCGCCATTAGGGCGGTTTCACCCTTTCCAACCTTAAAGATGGAGGCCTCCACGATTCTGGAGAGGGCGGAGGCGAGCTCCTCCATCAACCTGTCATCCCTATGCCTGAATTGAAGTGAAAGCGTATAGGGGCCCGTTACGCAGAACTTGATCCTCAGGTGATCGATCTCAGCCTCGTCGAGGATGAAGGAGAGATTTCTCTTGATCACCTCAACCTCAGGTATCGACGCCCTGGGTCTAGCTGTGATTCCATGGGAGATGTATATGTCTCCCTCCTTGATGTGGCCTCTGAGGAGTTTGAGGAACATCTGATTCATATCCCTGAACTGGGGGTAGTTCGGTATGTCTACGCCAGCCCTCAGCTTATCTACAAGGGCTCCTAGAAGCACCTTCTCAAAGGTCTCAGCCTCCGGACTCTCGCCTAATAGATGTGAGAGCGAAGCATAGGCCTCGGCGCCTCTTTCTAAGGTTTCGGCCGAGGCCCTTGGGGGGAGGCTCCCCACGTCGTAGGTCTCGACGTGGGGCTCATCCACCTCCTTCCTCAGCATATTGGAATCCTTCCCATAGCTAGATCCATGCAGAATTGATCTAAGCGCTGGAATTCGCCTTCGACGACGTCTCTGATCTCCGTCTCAACCTCGCTTAGCTTCGTCCCCTCCTCGGGGATCACCTGAACCGACGCTGCCTTAGGCTCATTTATGGGTCGACCTATATCGCTGAGGAGCCAGACGTAAACCTCCTTCAGGCAGTTCACCTGGTCCATGATCCTGTTGGCGATCCTGAAGGTGAGGGTGTTATAGATCTTGCCGACGTGGCTGACGGGGTTCTTGCCGGCGGCGGCCTCGGAGCTGATAGGCCTATTCAATGGGATGACGCCGACGACGTTGTTGCCTCGACCCACCTGACCTGAGTCGCCGCCCTCGGCTGAGGTTCCCAGAACCGTGAGGTAACACCCCTTAATACCTCTCCCCCGGGTGTCTAGGACGTTTAGGGAGAAATCGATCTCGTCGAAGCCCTCCCTATCGGCGAGGAACTCCCTTATGGCCTCCTCAACCTCGCCCTTCTTCCTGAAGTAGTTCTCCTCACTCTCTATGAATCTGTCGACGAAGGCCATGGCTATGGTGAGGTGAAGCCTCCTACCATGTCTAAGACCCATGATCTTAACGTCCTCTCCCGATTCTGGGTAGTCCCGCTTAAAGCCCGGTGAGTTGAGGTAGCGCTCCAAGTCTAGGATGAGCCTCTCCGTCCTCGTCATCGGCGCATAGCCGACAGCCGCCGAGGTGTCATTGGCGCCGAGGAATTCCCCTCTCCTCTCGAAGATGTCCTTGAGGGCTATGGCTCCAGGCTTGATCTCACTCTGATAGTTTACATGGATGTCGGGGTCTACGAAGCGGAGATTCCTCCTCAGCCACTCCTTAGTGCTCCTGATGGCGATCTCATTAACGGGAACCCGCTCATCGCCGACGTCGAAGGTGGCTCTGTCTCCGTAGACGATGAGCATCGGCGTTATGACTTCGCCCCCACCGAATCTAACCCTCGTCTCACCGGCGGCCAGCAGCCCCTTGTCGAGATTGTGATGCAATATCATCCCGAAGCGTTTGAGATACTCCTTTGAGAGCTCTATCGAGACCTCGTTCATGATGGCGTCGCAGATCGAATCTGGATGGCCCAGACCCTTACGCTCACAGATCTCAAGGGGCTGCTCCTCCAGGGCCATCTGCTTCAACTCGGCTATCATGAGATTCCTCATATTGATCCCTCTATGATGAGTGGAATATTAGGGAGGTGATTAAAAATATTTTCCGAATTTTTCACCTTTAATTATGTTAATTTTGACTATTTTATTCCTATAGGAATTTTTTAGGGAAGGATGCTCATCGCCTCTAGTAGCCTCATCCTCTGATCCTCGATTCGCTCTCGCCCAACTCCCTCTTGCTCTATCAGTGGGAGATCCTCCACAACTCTTCTAATCTCCTCCTCAGCCCTCGAACTTCCCCCTTCGACCATGAGATGGCGTATGGCACTGCTCAGCCGATAGACAGACTGCCTTAAGGGTTTACCCCCGATGCCCCTGAGATAGCTGTCCTCCATCATCTCCAATAGAACTGCCTGAACAAGAAGAAACGGCTCTACGCTTCCGCTGGGTATGCTCAGCCTCACCGGGTATCGCCTAAGCTCCTGGAAGTAGCTGAGGGTCGCCCTCTGAAGGATGTCGATCTCATAGCTTAGATGGGGCTGCCTCTTCAACTCCTCAACCTCCACGCTTCTAGAGGCCTCAACGGCTCGGCTCAGGTATATCTTGGCGTCGATCCAATAGCCCTGTAGTAGGCTTATGGCGGCGTTGGCGATGTAATCCATCCATCGATTCACCGTTTTCCAAACCTCCCCAGCTTTACGGGTGAGGATGAGGAGTATGAACTCCATCTCCCGCATCTCTCTCGCCAGCTGCTCAGGTGGGGTTCTTATCGGACCGAGCTCCAGAGCCGGCTCCAGCCAGATGGCCACCTCCCTCTCCCTATAATCCGGGGAGTCGATGAGCCTCCCATGGAGATCCATGATCCCCTCGAGAGTCGGCTCCTTATAGAGCCTAGAGAGATTTTCAACCTCTACGCGGTTGACGATAGAGCATTCATAGGCGAGACCTGCGACGATCTTGAGGTATCTTTCATCTTCCAAAGGGTTCTCGCATCATCCTACCCCCTCCTCCTAGATATATCTTGGCCTAATACCAAGGGTCTCAGGGTTTAGGTCTCTCTATGAAATCTATCGAACATGGGGGTTTCAGCTATACAGGCTCCTGATATCGGGATCGTGAAGCCATATTAGATATAATATGAGGAGGGGTTCTCATCCCTTTAAAGGGATTTTGAAGGGATGTAACCATTATACTTGGAGTTATCTCTCACCATTTAAGAGGTTCAAGGGGGTAGAGATGGAGGAGACAACCATCTGCAGGAACTGTGGGAGGGAGGTTCCAAGGACGCTTTACTGCATCTACTGCGGTGCGCCTCTCATAGGATTGGAGGCGGAGGAGCGGAGGGAGCTGGAGAAGGTGGAGGAGAGAACCGAAATTGAGACAAGTGTTGAGGTTGTAGAAGTTAAGGCGAAGCCTGTTACGGTTAGGGGCGATGTAGAGGAATTGATGGAGAAACTGAGGGATCACTATATCTGGAGGCTGAGGCTCTGCGGAATCCTCTGCGACGGAGGAGTCTCTGAGGAGGTCTTCAGGAGACTTTACGAGGAGTACTCAACGAAGATCGAGGAGCTTCAGGGCGAGAGGGAGAGGATCTCATCTAGGCTAAGGGAGGAAATAGAGGAGAGACGAGGGAGATTGGAGGAGGCCAAGAGGGAGTTGGAGGAGCTGAACGTCAGGGCGGCTGTGGGTCAGATACCTATGATGGAGGTGGAGGAGAGGACGCCACGGCTGAGGAGGGAGATAGAGGAGTTAGAGGGGGAACTCTCGAGACTTGAATCCGAGCTCTCGAGGCTGAGGAACATTATGAGCGGTGTGAAGCCTAAGGAGTTGTCGAATCTGGAGGAGGTGGCTAGGAGAAGCATCGCCGCCTTAGATCGCCTAGTTAGAGGGGGGAGACTGAATAAGGAGCTCAGCGAGAGGGTGAGAAGGGATCTAAGGGAGACGCTGAGGCTCTTAGAAGGAGTCGTGGGAGATAGAAGGCGAAGAGAGGAGGAGCTGAGAATGGAGCTCTCGCTGCTGGAGGCTAGATACAAGGTAGGCGAGATCACGATATCGGAGTTGGAGGAGAGGAAGCGCCGCATAAGGGAGGAGCTCGAGAAACTCTGGCTCTAAACCTTATATCCACCTTGGATGTATGTGTGTGAGGTGAGAGTAGATGGATGATAGAGTCATTGGGGGACTAATCATCGTAGCCTCCCTCATCGTAATGGCGGGATACTTCATATGGGCCTTCGCCCCTTACCTTGGAATCCTACAGGGGTTGATAACGCCGGAGATCAGCGAATGGGCCTATAGAGCGCCCGTCATCATAGCGGTCTATGCGATCCTCATAATCCTCCTATGGATCGGGTACACCATGGCGACAACTCCACCACCGATACCCCTAGAGAAGCCGTTGGAGATCGAGAGGGAGGAGAAGGGTGGAGACTCCTAGAGGATCCGGGCATCCACCCTAACCTTCCAAACCCGGGGACTATATTGTGAAACCTTAATTCGATCTATGACATCAGCCCCTCTGTTGAATCTATCGGCCGCCTCGGAAACTAGGCGCTCAGCCTCCTCGAAGAGCCTCGGCTCCCTAGCCCAATGATAGAAGTGTAGGATTCCCCCCTCCCTCAGCAGGGGGATCGCCAAATCCAGGAATCTATAGGCTCCAAGTGGAAGAGGCATGACGATCCTGTCGAAGCCTCCCTCAAGCCTTGGACAGACCTCCCTCACATCCCCAAGAATTGGATGAACCCTATTCTCCACCTTGTTGAGATGTATATTCTCGACGCAGTAGTTGTGAGCATCGGGATTGAGCTCAACAGCGGTTACGTCAACGTCATCCCTCAGCTTCGCGATCCTAATTGGATAGGGGCCTACACCGCTGAACATGACGAGAATCCGCTCCCCCTCCGCCACCTTCGACGCTATGCGCCCGCGCTCAGTGGCCTCCCTCGGCGAGAAATAGACCTTCATGGGATCCAGCTTAAAGAGGCATCCAGCCTCCTTATGGATGACCTCAGTATCAGGGTCGCCAGCTATCAATCTCAGCCGCCTCAACCTATAATCGCCCACCCTCCCCGACTCCTTAGCCAGGACGCTTCTGACACTCCTATGGATCTCCATGATGGCCTCAGCTATCTCAGCCTCGTATGGCCTCAGCTCCTCCGGTATCTCTATGACGGCGACGGCCTTCCCCCGGGAGCCTATTATGTCATAGGATCTAGGAACCAGGTTGAGAGCCTCCGGAGGTATGACGCCTTTAAGCCTCTCTCTGAGACGACCCCTCACCCCTGAGACCTCATAGGATCCTCTTCTCTCCCAGCTTCCTCATAACCTTAGACCTGACCCTAACCTCCTCCATCGGGAACTCCTCTGGGCCGACGTCTTCCTTGGTTCTGCGCTTTATCGTCAATCCGCAGAGACCTCCCTCCACGAGTTGATGTCTGACGCACATCGCATAGTTGCAGTTAGCGGGGTCACAGGGCTCATTAATCCATGTGCACCAGGGGCGTCCCCTCCCGAATCTCAGAGCCCTCCTACCACACCTAAAATACCTACACCGGGGGGTGCAAGGCTTAGCACCGGCCAACACACATAACCTCTTCAGAGACCCCCTTAATCGATATGATGGGCTCATGGGGTAAATTTAAACTTTTCACGTATCACGACGTGGATGTTGGAGGCTTATAGCTATAAGCCCGGCCTGACACCTCAAAGGGGAAGGAATATCAGTTGATCCGAGGAACTAGGTTGGGGTAAACCGATGGTTTTGAAGACTCCCTTCATGGGCTTCTCAGGCGGAATCGCCTCCGAGCACCCCTTAGCCTCGATCGTCGGCTGCCAAGTTTTAGATAAGGGTGGCAACGCCGTCGACGCCGCCGTCTCCGTCAGCCTTACGTTGGCAGTCACGCAGCCCCATCTCGGATCAATAGGGGGAGACTTCTTCGCATTAATCTTCGAAGCCTCCAGCGGCGAGGTTCACTGCATGAACTCGAGTGGATGGGCTCCTAAGGGGCTCGATCTCCAGCTTCTGGAGGAGAGGGGGCTGAGACGTATACCTGTGAACTCCCCCCACGCCGTCGTCGTCCCCGGCCTGATCAGCGGTCTACAGATGATCCATGAGAGATTCGGGACGATGAGCTTCAGGGAGCTGGCGGATAAGGCTATCAGCCTCGCCGAGGGGGGATTCCCGGTGACCCATGGACTCTCCAAGGCCATAGAGAGGGAGAGGGAGAAGCTTATCGGTCAACCTGGAGCCTCCATCTTCCTTAGAGATCATGGAGAGCCCCCCAGGCCAGGCGACATAATCTATCAGAGAGCGCTGGCCAGGACCCTGAGAAGCCTGGCGTCTAATCCTCGGGAATTCTATGAAGGCTGGATCGCTGAGAGCTTATGTAGATTCCTCAACTCCAGAGGTGGAGTCTTCAACATCGATGATTTCAACGAATACGAGGGGGAATGGATCTCACCTCTGAAGACGAGTTATAGGGGCTTCGACGTCTATGAGGTGCCGCCTAACAGTCAAGGAGCTACAACCCTGATCCTGTTGAACATTCTTGAGAACTTTGATCTCCAGGAGCTGGATCCCCTTGGGGCTAGGAGGATCCATATCTTCGTGGAGGCTGCGAAGAGAGCTTACAAGGAGAAGAATCGCCATCTAGGCGACCCCCGATTCGTGGATATACCCCTAGAGGAGCTCCTCTCGAAGGAGAAGGGGGGAAAGCTAGCTGAAACAATTAGAGAGGAAGGGATAATCATCGACGCCTCGCTTAGCCCAGGCGATACCACAAACTTCATCGTGATAGATAGATGGGGCAACGTCGTCTCAGCGATTCAAAGCATCTTCCACCACTTTGGATCAGGGTTAATAGACCCCGAAACGGGTATACTCCTAAATTCCAGGGCCTCCTACTTCACCCTCTCCGGACCCAACAGACTTGAGCCTAGGAAGAGGCCGCTTCACACCCTCTCTGCGGTGATCTCCGTATCCGAGGAGGGAGAGATCCTAGCCCTCGGGACGAGTGGAGGGGACTATAGGCCTCAGCAGCACGCTTTACTCCTCACCAACCTCATCGACTACGGCCTCGATTTACAGAGAGCGGTGGAGCTCCCTAGATTCCTATGGATGGGCGGAGCGGATATAGTCGTCGAGGAGGGATTCAAAGGATTGGAGGAGCTGGAGAGGATCGGCCATAAAATATCCCTGCGGGAATACCCTGGAAGAACTGGAGTGGCCCACTGTGGATGGAGGAGACGACGACTCGCCATATTCTCAGCCGATGTACGGGGAGACGGGACCCCTATTGGCCCCCCATGACAGCGCTGATTAAGGGCGATGTAATCAACCCTCGGAGTTTTTCACCAGGCCGGTGGAACGGGGGTTCCTCTTTGGGGAGACACATATATCGCCTTTGTCGGACAGTCTAGTTCACAGTTATAGCAGGCCACACAGTCTTTTTGATATTTTATGTATGCCTTCTTAGTTTTTTCATCGAATCGTATTACATCCATTGGGCAGCTATCCACACATATTTTACAGCCGTTACATAGATCTGGATCTATTCTCTCGATCGGCATCTCGATCACCCCAGCTTATAGTGTAGAATATATCTCTCCTCGTAGGGCATGGATATGTCCCCCCACCACTCTTTCGGTATAGGTTCAGTCCACACCTTCATCTCCTCATCTTCCTTCTTCAATATAACCCATTTCAACCAGTTTTCATCATCTCTACATGGGTAATCCTCCCTGAAGAACAGCCCGCGACTTTCCTTTCTGAAAAGTGCAGCTCTAAGCCTCATCTCGACTCCTGTGATTATGTTATGAATTTCATGGGCCTTCCTCAAATCATGTGGGTCTACGGCCTTCATCCGCGGGAGGAAGTGATCTCTAAAGAACTCTATCATCGTTAAGGCGGCCTTTAGACGCTTCTCATGCATCACGATCCATATCTCGTAGGGATGAACCGTCTGGTGGATCCTGAGTAGCACATGATCGGTGCTGAAGCCGCTTTCACGCCTTAACGGCGCATATGTCACATCCCTAAGCCTCTCAATCTCCGATTCCGATACATCCACCTTCTCCACCTTCAACGCATATTCGGCTGCGCTCTGGCCAGCTCGATAACCTGTAACCGCGGCATGGGCCATTCCAAGCCCTAATGCAACGTAGTTTGCACCATTAATGTTCGTCCCTGCTGCGTCGCCTGCGGCGTAAAGACCTGGGACGGTTGTCTCACATTTATAGTTGACACGGATTCCCCCGAAGGGCGTCGATGGATCATGAGCCATATACTCCTCTATCTTCTCCTTGAAAATGTCTAGGCCTGCCCGGTCGAGCATCAGCATCCATGGCCCCTCTGTTCCAGGGCCCTCCTCGTATCGCTTTATCGCATCCTTGAACTTCTCTCGATCCACCCCATATGGCTCACGATAGATCGGCCCCCGACCGGCGTGAACCTCCAAAGCCCAGAGTATGTTTGTGGGGTAGTGGGGAGGACCATCTAGAAACTCCTCACCTCTACCATTGGTCACCCTATCCGGCCCTAGACCCATCTCCTCCCCTGGACCATCGATGACGATGGTGTCACATTTCTTAGCGACCCACATTATATTTTGAAACTCCATGCTTATCATCTCGGCGCCAGCCCTGTAGGCCATCGCTAATCCATCGCTGGTGTTGAACTCAGTGCCATAGCGAACCCCTCTATACCCTAAGCCGCCGGAGGCTATAACGGTCGCCTTGGCCTTTATGATGTAGAAGTTTCCATTCACGGTGTTGAAGCCCACGACTCCGACGACCCGCCCCCCATGCATCAATAAATCCGTGATCATAACCCGATCAAGGATTCTAACCCCCCTCTCTAGGAGCCTTTTCCTCACAATGAGCAGCTTCTTCCCCTTAACCCCGAAGTCCACCATGGTAGCCGTAGGACGATACTTACTCCCGGGAAGCCTACGTCTAGGCTCCTCACCGGGTTTAATAGGGCCCACCGTCCCATCCTTTCTGTAGAAGGGTATACCCCAGGAGACGAGGTCTAGAAATCGAGGATAAGATTCCCTAAGAACTATCTCAACCCAACGCTGATCGACGACGTATTCACCGGTTTTCACAAACTGGGCCTTCCAAGCTTCGAAGTCATCTCCCCACTCCTCGTTGAAAACTAGGATACTGGTGGCATAATAGCTGCAGCCCGTTTTCCCCACGTAGTTCTTATCCACTAGGGTTACATCAACACCCAACTCACTCGCTCTCATCGCGGCGAAGCATCCAGCTAATCCACCACCTATAACTAAAACATCAGTTTCAATTAACTTATCCAGCATATCATAATAGCTTTTCCTTTACTAATTAATAAAGAATCCGGAGATAACTATAGGATGAATTTAACTATATACCTAGTGCAATAAGGAGGGACAATTAACTGGTTAATGGTTGAGGAAGATTTCCTAGTAGCCCGGGGGAGATTCGAACTCCCGTCAGGAGGTCCAGAGCCTCCCATCCTTGGCCGCTAGACGACCGGGCTCCAAAATTTGGATGGGGGAGAGGGGTGATATAAGGGTATCTTAAACTCGTTGAGGTGTTGATAAAGGAGGGGGAAGTATGTCTTCTCAATAGCTGTTTATGTTAGCTTCTCCATGTAGACGACGTTGTTGATGACTGAGACCTTCACCTTGTCTTTGAGGTCTCTGGCCTCGATCCTCTTGTTTAGCTGTGTTCTGAGATAGTTAGGCTCTACACCCTCAACGCTTACCTCGACGATCTTGGCGTCAATCCCCAGGAATTCATCTATAACTGGGTCATACTTGCTTCTCTTCCTGTACTTCTTTGTAGGCTTCTTCTCAACAGGCTTCAATTGGAACTTCACTTCACCCATACGCTACACCTCTCATAAAAAACTCCAAGCAATATATAATCCTTTCCTCCTCACTTCATCATAATGAAAAAGAGAATACATGAAGAGTTCTATGCGATGCTCTACCCCTGAATTCGAGGGTTTAGTCGATATGCAGCTTTCATTGCTCAAAATCATTATTAGGCATGTAGGGAAGGTCAATTAATACCGCGGGTGTCTTAAGGTATGATAGAGCTAGATTTAGAGGGTGTAGAGATCAGCTCATACCTACCTAGACGGGTATATATCTTCGACACCACCTTGAGAGATGGAGAACAGACTCCGGGTGTGAGCTTCACAGTTGAAGAGAAGCTTCTGATAGCTAGACAGCTGGATAGGCTCGGTGTAGACATCATAGAGGCGGGCTTCCCCATCACCTCCAAGGGCGAGGAGGAGGCGGTGAGACGAATAGCCAGGGAAGGACTGGAAGCGAGGATATGCGCCCTGGCAAGACCGGTGAAAGGAGACATCGATAGAGCCCTCAGCTGCGACGTCGACTATATACACATCTTCATCGCCACCTCAGATCTCCATCTAAGGCATAAGCTGATGATGACGAGAGAGGAGGTGAGGGAACGCCTCATCAAGGGCATCGAGTATGCTAAGGAGCATGGCGTCACCATCGAATTCTCCCCCGAGGACGCCACGAGAACCGAACTAGGCTTCCTAAAGGAGATCTGTAGGGCGGCCGTAGATGCGGGAGTAGATAAGGTCGACATACCAGACACCGTTGGAGTGATGACGCCTAGAAGATTCTATAGACTTGTGAGGGAGATTAAGGAGGCCGTCAATGTCCCGATAAGTGTCCATTGCCACGACGACTTCGGCCTAGCGACGGCTAACAGCCTAGCGGCCGTCGAGGCTGGAGCGGAGCAGGTTCACGTCTGCATCAATGGATTAGGTGAACGGGCTGGAAATGCTTCGCTGGAGGAGGTGGTTGTCAACCTTATCGCCCACTATGGAGTTGAGATGCGTATAGACCCGAAGAAGATCGCTGAAACCTCAGAGCTTGTGGAGAGGCTAAGCGGAATACAGCTTCCACCTAACACCCCCATCGTCGGCGAGAACGCCTTCACCCATGAATCGGGCATCCATGTCCACGGCATATTGGGGCATCCCAGGACCTATGAAGCCCTCACACCGGAGTTTGTCGGTAAGCATAGACGCATCATCGTCGGAAAGCATACAGGTAGACACGCCGTTAGGGCCACTTTGGAGGAGATGGGGTTGAGGCCCAGCGAGG
>CAZEET010000015.1:0-14825 GCA_964511325.1 uncultured Candidatus Bathyarchaeia archaeon
GGTATGGGTTGTAGGCAAGTCGGCCACAGCGGCCTATGGGTCTCCGAGGTTGGCCTTGGCCTATGGAAGTGGGGGGATCCCTCCTACGATGGCTCCAAGGTCGGCGAACATGAGGGCTTCAAGATTCTGGATCGAGCTCTAAAGCTTGGGGTTTTCTTCTGGGATACGGCTAACTCCTATAATTGGGGTTCAGGGAACTCTGAGCGGCTGATCGGACGCTATTTTGCCTCCAGGGGTCGCCGTGTCCGGGAGCAGGTGGTCTTGGCGACGAAGATCGCAAATCCCGTTCGGGGGGAGCATGAGGAGAAGGCTGACTTCACCCCTAATCAGCGGGGGGCTTCGAGGCTGTATATACGCAGAGCCGTGGAGGGCTGTCTGAGGCGCCTCCAGACCGACTATATCGACCTCCTCTATGTCCACTATCCTGTCCTTGATGAGCAGGGTGAGTATGAGGCTCCCTTGGAGGAGACCTGGGGAACCCTCGACGACCTGATCTCAGATGGGGTGGTCTATTATCTCGGCGTCTCCAATTACAACATCAAGCAGATCGAGGAGGCGAGGGAGGCGCTGAGGAAGGTTGCCAAGGATGCCTCAAGGCGTATAGTGGCTGTTCAGAATCCCTACAACCTCTTGGAGAGGGATGCCGTATCGAAGGAGGAGGGCGTAGGCGAGGCTGAATTCCTCCGATACATCAGGGAGGCGGGAATAGGCCTGGTGCCCTACTTCCCCCTCGCAGCTGGTATGCTGACGGGCAAGTATCGAAAGGACAACATCGATAGGGTTGGGGGGCACATCATCGATGACAAGCTTCAAGACCGATACTTCACTGAGGCCAACTTCAAGGCTGTGGAGCTCCTACAGGAGTTCGCCAAGAGAAAAGGCATAACGCTGCCGCAGTTGGCTATAGCCTGGCTCCTCAGCCATGAAGAGGTCTGCGGCGTCATCGCAGGCGTCACAAGGATGGAGCATCTCGAAAACAACGCCCAGGCAACCAACATCGAATTGACGGAGGAAGAACTAGCGGAGATCGATGAGATGCTGGAGAGGGTTGGCATCCGTCGATCAGTGATTTAAGGATCGATAGAGACTAACCACTCTGGATGGTTGAGAGGCCCAACTATGGTTCTCCGACCTGGCATGTGATCTCCAATGCCCTATTGGAGGCCGCCCTCCTCATCGGGGGAGTCCTCGCCCTCTTAGAGCCTGGAAGAGGATGGGCATCTGGATGGAGGGTTGAGAGGGTTGTGGAACATCTCAAGGAGCTCGGCCTGAAGCAGGTGGAGCTCCAACCCTTCACGATCCATTTTTCCAAAGCGGAGGACGGTCTATCTCATTAAGGGTGTGAAATCAATTTAGGATACTTAGTATCTCCTTAAGTCTTCTGTTGGTATCTCCTCATCCTCTAATAATCTTCTATCTGTCGTCACTAATTTTAGGTTATGTGTGATTGCGGCAGCGGCATAGAAGGAGTCGAAATATGTGTATTTTCCACCATATCCTCTGTATAATCTTAGATGCTCCTTGAAGATATCTCCATCTATCATTATCAGCCCTATACGTGGATTTTCCAAGATATCTAAAATGAAGGATTTCCATGCTCTCTCATCCACCCTCACTCTTCCGGTTAGGTATAGGTATTCAGCCTCCAGGATGAGGATATCCAGCACATGAAGCTTGAGCATCCCCCTCTGAGCCGATTCATAGAGTCGAGCAGCGTTCTCATGATATCGTTCTCCCCTGAAGGCTGCGGAGATTATCGTGGTTAAATCCAACAATAATTCCTTCATCCGCAAAATTTAATTCAGCGGATAAAAATTAGTTTTTCGGATATGGTTGAGAGAACCGTCGTCCAGAGGAGGTTTACGGTCACGATCCCGAAGAAGATCAGGGAGAGACTTGGAATTAGGGAGGGGATGGAACTCCTATGGGATGTCGAGGGGGACAGGATCATATTGAAACCCGTCTCCCTCATGGATCTGGTTGCGAGATTTGAGGGGGCCGTGGATTATACGGAGGAGGTTAAGGAGGAGGTGGAGAGACTCTTCCTCCAACGACATGAGGGGGCGAAGTAGAGCAGCAGAGATTTAACATCTCAAACCTATATCACACGTGGTGGAAGCCTTGGAGATATATGAGATTCTCAGAGACCTAATGGAGGCTCCGGCCGTCACGGGCTTCGAGGATCAGCGTCGCCAGAGGATAATTGAGTATTATAAGCGGTTCTGCGACTCGGTTTCGGTTGATGTCATCGGCAACGTCATCGGAACCCTCGGCGAAGGCGATCGGTCAGTGATGATCGCAGGCCACTACGACCAGATAGGGTTCATGGTTCGCTACATCGATGATAAGGGTTACATCCACTTCTCACCCGTCGGAGGCTGGGATCAACGGGTCGTCTACGGCATCAGGGTTAAGGTCTGGATCGGCGACGGACCGGAGGATTACCTCATAGGCGTCATAGGGGCCAAGCCTGCTCATCTGGCTGAGCCTAAGGAGAGGGAGAAGGCTGTGGCGTTGAAGGATATGCGCATAGACATCGGAGCCGGGAGCCGAGAGGAGGCGGAGAAGCTGGGCGTAAAGCCTGGATGCCCCATCACACCCGACTCTACGCTGACGAGGCTGGGTAAGGGCGATGGAGACCTGGTGGTTGGCCCCGCCTTCGACGACGTATGCGCCGTCGCCTCGATGATCAGGGCCTTGGAGCTCCTCGACGGCGAGGCCCCAGAGGGCTTGAAGGTGCATATGGTGGCGACGGTTCAGGAGGAGATAGGGCTGAGAGGTGCAACGGTATCGGGATACAACCTGAAGCCCTGGTGCGCCATAGCCTGCGACGTGACCCACGCAGTGGCTCCAGGCGTCGAAGCCGAGAGGGTTGGAGGGGTGGAGCTGGGGAAGGGCCCCGTCATCGCCGTGGGAGCCAACTTCACCAGACCCCTATGGGAATTGATGATGAAAGTAGCCGAGGAGAGGGGAATCCCATATCAAAGAGAGGGGATACCAGGCCGAAG
The DNA here is from genome assembly GCA_964511325.1 of uncultured Candidatus Bathyarchaeia archaeon. Lineage (GTDB taxonomy): Archaea > Thermoproteota > Bathyarchaeia > TCS64 > B23 > B23. The sequence goes on from CAZEET010000015.1 coordinate 3,009, forward strand.
CGGAACAGATGCCTGGGCCTTACAGGTTGTGAGGGGTGGAACCATAACGGGGCTGATATCCATACCGAATAGGTATATGCATACGCCCAACGAGGTGATCTCCCTCAGCGACCTGGAGAATGTGGCCAAGCTGATGGCGGAAACCCTAAGAGCCCTGCCAGGCAGCGATCTAAAGCACATCGTCGAAGTCTATAAGAGAAGCTGAGAGAGGCGTGGCTGTATAGAGGCCACATCTTTTTGATTATTCCCCCTCGGGTGGACGCCTCCTTTTCAGCTCACTCGCTAATCGATGGGCCCACCTAACAGGCTCCGGAAGTCTATTCCGTAGGGTTTTCAGCGATAACTCCACGGCTGTTGGCAGCGATATCCTATGACCGATGGATACGTAGACCCTGCGTCCATCTCGTTTCAATACGGCTCCAATTACTCCTCCTCCATGGATGAGGGGTATCCATCCATTCTTTGGTTCGCCCTCTCGACCTACAAGTCTCCGGGCTGCGATGCCTATCGTCGGCAAATTCAGCTCCACGCCGACGTGGGTTGCGAGGCCGCAGCGCCTGGGATGAGCTAAGCCATGGCCATTCACCATCAACACATCTAGAGCCGAAACGCCTCGGACGGCCTCCTCAACAGCCGGAGCCTCCCTGAAGGCGAGGTATCCGGGGATATAGGGGAAATCCACCTCCACCACGGCCTCCGAGGCCTCAACAAGCCTCAACGACTCATCCAAGACGACGCAGATGGCGTAGGCCATGTCTCCCCTATAAGCGACATCGGCGCCGCCGAGAAGTTCAGCCCTCTCAAAGTCATCAAACTCCACAACCCTCGATGATAGTTCAGCCTGCAATCGCCTCAAAGACTCCAGGGGCTTAGAGGATTCAAAGTCACTATAGGGATTCTTAGCCCCAGCGTCGACGAGGCCCCTGGCCCACTGGAACTCCTCACGCCTCAAGGCCTCCAAGACCGCCCTCACAGCCCTCGCATCCCCAAGGGCCTCAGCCAGAAGCCTAGGCGTCGTCGCCCTCCCCTGGGGAATCTGCTCCAGGAGCCTTCTAAGCTCGTCGTAGAAGTCGAAGGCCATCGATCTTGGATGGCTCTCAGGGCTTTAACGCCTTTCCCTCAGCGCCGCTAGGGCTATAAGGGCTGAGAGAGCCGTGGCCGATGCCTGTATATAGAGGGGGAGTTGGAAGCATCTACCGTAGAGGGCTCCGCCGATGAGGCTCCCTATGGCACCGATGATGGAGCCTGGCTGGGCCCAGGGGGTTAGGCTCTGGACTACGCCGAGAGCTCCGATGATGGCGTTGATGCGCCCCCGATGCTCCCTTGGGGAGTAGTCGACGAAGAGGGCTTGGCTGGCTGCCATGGAGAGGCTGCTGGCCACGGCGCCCACCACCCCTATGAGGAGGACATGCCAGAAGCTTCTGCTATATATGAAGCCGAGGAGGATGAGGGGGTTGAGGATTAAGGAGGCTAGAACGAGGCGAACTCTCCCCCACCGGTCTGCCGCCACGGCGAAGGGGAAGGCCAGGAGGAGGGTGACGACCCTTATGGCCGTTGAGACCAAGCCCCACTCAGCCTTGGAGAGGCCGATCACGTCTTCAGTCGCATAGTTGACCCAGAAGGGACTCCCAACGGCGGCTCCAAAGCTGAAGGAGGCGGCCACGACGATGAGAATCCAAAGCTCCCTCGGCATAACCCTCAACGTCTCTCCCATCCCCCTCAGGGTATCCCTGAGGATCGTCGAGGCCTTGACGCCTCTCCTCGCCTCCGTTGGAAGAGTCTCCTTTAGGAGCAGAAGTCTGAGCGTTGAGGCGGTGAAGGAGGAGGCGAAGAGGAGGTGGTAGCCCAGCCTCAGTGCCCTGACGACGCCGACGTGGTCTATGTAGAGGCCCATGAAGTAGGGCGAGGCTAGGCCGAAGAGGGGTGGGATGACGCTGAAGAGGGCATAGGCCTCAGCCCGATCCTCATCCCTCGTCGAGTCAGCGATGATGGCGTTGAAGGCCGGCCCCCTGAAACCGGCGGCGATGGAGGAGAGAATCGAAGAGGCGATGAGCCACCTCCAATCGGGGGCGAAGGCGTTTATCAGGGCGCTGAAGGAGAGGACGAAGCTGAGCGTATAGACCATACGCTTACGGCCGAGGACGTCAGCCATATAGCCGCCGAGGAGGAAAGGGATTACGCCGCAGAGGGAGCCAACAGCCGATATGAGGCCTATATCGAAGTATCGGCCCCCAAGCCCCAGGACATAAAGCGGCCAGAAGGGCCAGACAAGCTGACCCATTAGGGTCCAGAGGCCGGAGGTGAAGGCCATGACGCCGACGTTACCCCTCAACAACTCTCGATAATTGGCCCTCATATCGATGCGTCTCCCCTTCAAAGGTTGGAATAGAAAAATCTATCGTCGTCTACTAAGCGCCCTCGCTATACTAAATGGGTGTCTAAGCCTCGATCCTCCACCTCGTCCCCTTCGGTGTGTCCTCCAGTATGACGCCTATACCCCGGAGCTCCTCCCTGATCCAGTCTGATAGGTCGTAGCGCCTCTCAGCCCTCAGCTTCTCCCTCACCTCGGCCACGACGCCTATGGCCCTCTGAAGAAGCGCTCCAGCCTCGGCTCTCCGCTCCAATAGGCCGAGGGTGTTTAACAGCGTCTTATAGGTCTCATAGCCCTTTAGGAGAACTCCCTTATTCGGCCTGCCCTCGGCATAGGCGTTAAGGGTTCTGGACATCGCATGGAGCGCATCCAGGGCGCCGTGAGTGTCTAGATCGTCGTCCATGGAGGCCTCGAAACTCCGTTTTAGGGTTTTGATTTCGCTGAGGAAGCGCTGCTCCTCGTTGCTGTAGCTGAGCTTAGCATCCGGCTGTCTTAGGGCGTCCTCGACGATGCTTAAGGTGTTCCCAAGCCGCCTGACGGCGGCCTCAGCCCCCTCCATCACCTCGTCTGTGTAGTCGATCTGTCTTCGATAGTGAGCTGAGAGGTAGAAGTATCTCAGTGCATCCGGGCTGTAGTCCCGTAGGGCCTCGCTGATCCTGATGATGTTGCCCAGGCTCTTACTCATCTTCTCCCCTCTGATCTTCAGGAAGGCGACGTGGAGCCAGTATCGGACGAAGGGCTTGCCGGTTAGCCCCTCAGACTGGGCGATCTCATTTTCATGATGAGGGAATATTAGGTCTTCACCCCCCATGTGGATGTCAAGGGTCTCGCCCAGATACTTCTGGGACATGACGCTGCACTCGATGTGCCACCCTGGTCGCCCTGGGCCCCATGGCGAGTTATAGTAGATACCTCTCTGAAGCTCCTCAGGTGTTGAACGCTTCCAGAGGGCGAAGTCCTGAGGCGATTCCTTGTCGTATTCATCGGCCAGCATCCGCTCAGTCTTCCTCACCTTCGATAGATCGATGCGGCTCAGCTTACCATACTCGGGGAACTTGTCGATGTCATAGTAGACGCCATCCGAAGCCACATAGGCTAACCCCTTCTTCAGCAATCCCTCTATAAACCTGATCATATCCTCGATGTGCTCCGTCGCCTTGGGGTAGAGCGTCGCCCGTTTGATGTTCATCCTGTCTAGGCCCTGGAGGAAGATCCTTGTATAGCGCTCTGTGAACTCCTTTAGGGTGACGCCCTCACGTCCAGAGTCCCTTATGGTTTTGTCGTCGATGTCGGTGATGTTCATCACGTAGAAGACATCATAGCCCCTATACTCCAGCCATCTGCGCACAACGTCGCCCATGACGAAGACCCTGAAGTTGCCAATGTGTGGCTCGGCGTAGACCGTTGGGCCGCAGACATACATCCTTACCTTTCCAGGCTCAAGGGGGATGAAGGGCCTCTTCTCCCTGGTCAAGGTGTCATATAACTTCAACAACCCGCAACACCTCCATAGAAAACCCAATCCAAGCTGGGCCCCTCGTTGAGGACAGCTGATTCAGCTTGGGGTCATACAACACAATATTCTCAGCCCCTTCTCCAGCCCAGCCGGATAACACTCCCCAAAGCAGGGATTTAAGCCTTTCCGAGGCCTTTACTCGATTTTGAGTCTAGACTCCACCTTCTTGATCGATTTAAAATGTCTATTCTTGGTCTTCAGCGCCATCTTATTGTTCACGGCTATGGCGGCGATGAGGAGGTCTATCGCCGGGGCAGGCTCTCCGATCTCAAGTAGGTTCTTTGATAGCTTGATCGCCAACTTGTAATCATCGATGGTGGGATAGATTATCTTAAGCCCCTTCATCTCCAACGCCTTTGGGAACTCTATTATGTTGAGGATCGTCGTGAAGGCCTCCAGCTCCCTAGACCCAGATTTAGCTTTATCTATCAGGCTGCTCGTATCGTAGAGAACCTCTCCCATTCCCTCCCCCTCACCATCTCATAATGCCTTATAGCCCTCTCAAGGCTTATCCCGGATAAGCCTCTGACGAAATCCTCCCCCAGCTCCCTGAGGAGCTCCTCGGAGGAGACTATTCTCGGCTCCTCGATCCGCTTGAGATACTCGATGATGGCTCTCCTCGCCACCTCGCTCCACTTAACCTCAGGATGACTCTTCATGCGCCTATAGAGGTCTTCCGGTATTGAAAGTGTGATACTTGGCATATGTGAACCTACATAATCCACATATTTAAGGATACCTTAGAACAAATTCTTAACTCCCATGAGGGGAGTATTACTTGGAGGTGTTCTGGTGTTCAGGCTTGAGGGGATCATGCCTCCGATGTTGACGCCTTTCGATGAGAGGGAGGAGATCGACGAGGAAGCTCTACGAAAGGAGACAAGATACCTATTGGAGGTGGGTGTCCATGGGCTTGTGGTCTGTGGGAGCACCGGTGAAGGCTATTCCATGACTCCTGCGGAGGTGGGAAGAGTCACGGAGATCGTCAGAGATGAAGCGGGGAAAGATGTCCCCCTCATAACCGGCGTGATAGCCAACTCGGCTAATGTCGCAATAGCCCTCGGCCTCGCAGCTAAGGCGGCTGGCGCTGACGCCCTCATGGTTACGCCTGTCCACTATGTCTTTAAGCCAACAGAGGAGGGGAACATCGACTACTATCGACGCATCGCCGAGGCTGTGGGCCTACCCATCGTCATCTACAACGTCATACCCTGGAACACCATCCCCGTCGACCTGGCCGTGAGGCTCGTCGACGAGGTTGATGCCATCAAGGGCATAAAGCAGAGCGGCGGCGACATCCATGGCCTCGCCGACATGATCAAGGCTCTAGGGCATCGAATACCCATAATGTCAGCCCTCGACGATGTGCTGCTCGCCAGCTTCATACTCGGCGCCCGAGGCGCCATAGCAGCCATCTGCACCATCGCCCCAGAGCTATGCCTAGAACTATGGGAGGCAGCAAAAGACGGAGACCTGAAGCGGGGAGTGGAGCTCCATAAAAGGCTGCTCCCCATCTGGAGGGCCGTGGGGAAAGGCGACATGCCAGCAAGGGCCAAGGAGGCCCTACGGATGCTGGGTCGTGAAGCCGGTAAGGCCAGAAGCCCGCTGATTCCCGTCGATGAGGCGGCTAAAAGAGAGATAGAAGCAGCCCTGAAGGAGGCAGGGCTACTCTAACTCTTTTTCCCAAAGTCGGCTGCGAGAGCTGTGTAGAGGGCTTAGTGATTATTGATTGTTGTATGGATTAGATGACTGTTATAGAGACCTAGAGATAATCAGGAGTATATGAAGTTTGAAAAATAGGGTGGATGTTTTAGCTTGGTGGTGTCCAGTCGGGTCTTGGGAAGACTGCTTCCCTCTGGGCTCCGGCCATGGGCCAGACTAGGTAGGCTTCACCCTCGATGACTTGGTAGACGACGGCTCCGGCGTAGGCGTTGTCGCCTACCTCGTCGAATTCTATGTGGCCCGTTGGGTATAGCTCGGCGGCTGGGCCTGAGGTGATCTCGACGGCCATGAAGGCCTCTCTTAGGTGGTCTGGGTCTAGGGTCTCATCCTCTGGGAACATCTCTCCGTAGAGTTCTAGGGCCTCCTTTATGGTCCAGAGGCTGTAGGCTACGATGCCTCCGGCCTCTGTGGGCTTCTTTCCATACCGCTCCTCGAACTCTGAGACGAACCAGTTGTTGTAGGCTGTGTTCTTGGCCCAGGAGTAGCTGTAGGTCTGCGTGATATACTCGACGGTCTCGCCACCGGACTCTATGGATTCAGGGTCTGCGAATCCGCAGGCGCCCTGACCGGCGATGAACATCGGCTTCCAGCCTAGGTCGTGAACCGTCTTGGCGAAGAGGAGGGCGTCGCCGAAGTAGGGGTGGGCGATGACGATGTCGATGTCTTCCTCCATCAGTTTGCTGACTATGGGTGTCATATCTGCGATGTCCCAGGGATACTCGATGTGGTCTACGACGTTCATACCCAGCGTTGCAGCCCTCTCCATCGCCGCTAGGGCGCCGAGCTTGCCGAAGATGGAGTCCTCGTTGATGACGGCGATCTTGACGTTGCTGGGGTCTATTCCGGCTCGTCTCAGCATCTCGTAGACGAAGTTGACGTTTGTCACCGCGTGGGCCGAGTTCTTCGGGCAGACCCTGAAGATGTAGTCGCCCTGTTCAGTGAGATAATCGACCAGGGCGTCGGCGACGACGATGACCTTAGCTGGCTCGGTTATGTCTAGCATCCCACCGGTGTGTCGGCTGATGTAAGCGCCTACGATGATGGGGACGTGCTCGACGCTCACCAATCTCTGGGCCGCCAGCTTCGCGCCGTCGACGGTGCTCTTGCTGTCCTCGACGACGAGCTTGAGCTTAGCCCCCTTGAGATTGGCTATGCCTCCCTTGTTGTTTATGTCTTCGATGATGAGTTCAGCCGCCTGCTTAGCCTCCGTCCCGAAGACGGCGTATCCCCCGGTGAGGGGTTCGACGAGGCCGATCTTGATCTCGGTCAGCTTGAAGTTCTCACCTGGTGTTGGGGTCTTCGTCAACTCGACCACTACGCCTGTAACCTCCCCCACCTGTTTTGATAGGGCCTCCATCCCGCTCTTGATATCGCTGAGGCCCTTGGAGACATCCTCGGAGAGGGTTGAGACTTCCTCCGAGACCTTCGATATGGCCGACATGGCCTTTGAGACGGAGGCTATGGCGACGGCTGAGACTATGATGTTGACAATGAGGAGAATTATGATGGCATACTCAATGGTTGTTACCCCTCTTCTCCCTGATCCTTTCAAGCTCATCTTCATCCGATCCTTTAAAGTGATGTGAAAAATATAAAACTTTTGATTACAAATAAAAGAGATGGGAAAAGGAGAATATTAAATCGACTCCAGAAGATGTAAAGGATTTTGATGTTATTCAGTTATCCCTTATCAGGTCGAGGGTTAGACATCTAGGTCCCCCACCGCCCTTAGCGAACTCCGAGAGCGGAACCTCTATGCAATCCACACCCTCTTCCCGCAGCCTCCTAGTGGTCTCCGGGTTCCCAGCGGGGATTATCACCTTTCCAGGCGCGATGGGAAGGATGTTTGGGGCGCAGCTCCTCAGCTCCTCGTCGGGAACCTCTATCAGATAGATTTCCTGACGCTTTAGGTATTGGATGGTCTCGTAGTCCACCCCGCCGGGGTAGATCACCCCAATGTTCTCATCCGCCATGCCGAAGGTCATATCTAGATGGAAGATGCCTGAAGCTCCACCCACCTGCCACCTCCTCCTTCCCAGGTAGCCTGGGAGATAGGCGATATGGAGCTCCTTCACGCCAGCCCTCTCAAGTATGGGCCTGATCTGGTTTACGCCCTCCAGGTTGGTTCTGAGGCCCACCGCTATGATGGCCCTTTCACCTTTACGGTCGATGAACCATAGGTTGCTGGCCTCGAAGCACCCCTTCCCATGAACGGTGTAGAGTATGGGGCATCCCAGCTCCATAAGTCTTCTAGCGTGGAAGACCTCCAAACCCCGCTTGTAGGCCATGGCGGGCCTCTCGATTATGGCTCCTCCCTTGATGATGACGCTCTCCCTGGTGTAGCAGGCTGATCGTAGGGGAATTCCATAGGTTCCTATCAGCGGCTCTCTCGGCTCTAAGTATACCACCTCCACCCCCTCCCTCCTGAGGGCCTCAACGAGCATATCGTGCTCCTGTCTCATCCTCTCCAAGTCCGGTAACCCCTCTGGGAGGTTGAAGAAGGCCGGGTCCCTGGCTATGATAGGGGAGGCGGCCTCATCGCCCGGCCTATGAACCAGAACCTTCCTCAACTTCCCGACGGAGGATTGGGCTCCCCAGCGCTCACCCCAGTTTAAGGTCAGCTCATCAAGGAAATCGATATCGAAGAGGGGTTTCGGAGGCATATTCGCCTCATAGCCCGGTATTCTCTCTAGGTCGACTATAATAATCACCTATAGATAGATCATCAGCTTGTTTTATAAAATTTTTAGATTTTCATAATGAATTTTAGATTTTTAGATATAGATCAAAAAATTTTTGTGAAATGGGGATTATTGAAAGCGAGAGATGGGAATATCTATTATGATAATACAGAACATAGTCTTCGGGATTCTACTTGGCAGCATATACGCCCTCGCAGCCATAGGGCTTTCACTCATCTTCGGCGTCGTCAACCTCACAAACTTCGCCCATGGAGACTTCATAATGTTGGCGATGTATGTCGCCTATCTCTTAGGCGTCTCCCTGAAGCTGGACCCCATATTGACGCCCATCATAAGCTTCCCCCTATTCTTCCTCCTAGGTATGGCCGTCTACCTAGTCATATTCCATAAGATCATCAGAGCTCCACCTCTATCGCAGATCGCCGTCACCGTCGGCCTCCTAGTGCTGCTGAGGAACTTCGCCCTCGCCGTCTGGCACGCCGAGCCCAAGAGCATACCCAGAACAATCCTAGGATACTCCTATCATCTGGGCCCCCTCCTCATCCCAGCGGATAGGCTGACGGGAATGCTAATCAGCATAGCCACCTTCATAGCTCTCCACCTCTTCCTTACGAAGACGAGAATCGGGATAGCGATGAGGGCCCTGGCAGACGATCTAGACTCCGCAGCCCTCATGGGCGTCAACGTGAGAAACCTAAACATGCTCACCTGCGCCCTTGGAATAGGCATCGTAGCCCTCGCTGGCGGGATCCTCATGACCTTTCAACCCGTCAACCCGATGACGGGTCTCATCTATGGATTGCTCACCTGGTCGGTGGTCGCCATGGCAGGCCTCGGCGGGGTCTCAGGGGTTCTGCTCTCCGGCATCATCTTCGGCATAGCCGACGCCTTCACAGCGGCCTTCTGGGATCCGAGGGCGAGGGAGATCACCATCTACATCCTCTTCATCCTCCTCCTCTGGTTTAGACCCAAGGGTCTCTTCGGGAGGCGATGAGATGGATCGGAGGCTTGTCCTTGCGCCCTTGATAAGCCTCGGAGTTCTCTCCCTCGTCCCCCTCCTCCTAGGCTTTAACAACTACTACCTCCTACTGGCAAGCCTCATACTGCTATACACCACCATGGTGAGCGCCTGGAACATCATCGGGGGCTTCGCGGGGCAGGTCGACCTGGCAGCCGGGGCCTACCATGGAATAGGCATCTTCGTCACAGGTCTCCTCTTCATCTTCTACAGGGTGACGCCCCTAGTGGGCATCTTCCTTGGCGGCGGCGTCGCAGCTCTCCTAGCCTTAGCCATAGGGTATCCAACCTTCAGATTCGGCCTCAGGGAGGTCTGGTATGCCCTCTCCTCCCTCGCTCTGGTTGTCATCCTCTACAAGCTGTTCCTCATCTGGGAGAACGTAGGTGGAACTATAGAGAGATATCTCCCCAAGGTGGGTTTCTCATGGTTCTATCTGACGTTCCCGGGCAATTACCTCTACTACTATTTCATGTCCGCCCTACTCCTCGTCGCCACCATCGCTATCAACATCAGGGTCAGGTATAGCAAGCTGGGCTACTACCTCCTAGCCATAAGGGAGAATGAGGAGGCAGCGGAGATGCTGGGCATCGACGTCAGGAGATACAAGCTCTACGCCCTGATGATCTACAGCTTCATCGTAGGCCTAACCGGGGGTATCTTCGTATTGATGCTCGGCTACGTCCACCCAGTCCTCTTCGACTCTTGGATCAGCATCCAGACGGCCATTCTCGGTATCGTTGGAGGCCTAGGCTCCATAGCTGGAGGCCCAATAATCGCCGTGGTGCTCCTCGCCGTCGCAGAGTATCTCAGAGTGAAATTCGGAGGCTATATACCTGGACTGCATCAGATACTCTTCGCCATCATCCTCATGGTCATAGTCCTCTTCAAACCAGGCGGCATAGGGGAATGGCTAGACACCCTATGGAGGAGACTCACAGTCGGTAGGAGGGTGGAGGAGGTTGCCTAAACCAATACTAGAAGCGAAGGAGGTAACCAAGAGGTTTGGAGGGCTAACAGCCCTTAGCCGAGTCTCCTTCAGCGTCGACGAGGGCTCCATCATAGGCATCATAGGCCCAAACGGGGCGGGGAAGACAACCCTCTTCAACGTTATCACCGGCTTCCTCAAACCCGAGGAGGGAGAAATCATCTATGATGGGCGGAGAATAACCGACATGCCGCCCCATCAGATCGCCAGGCTGGGGGTCGCCAGAACCTTCCAAATAGTTAAACCCTTCCCCGAGCTCACCGTCGAGGAGGCGGTGAGAGTTGGAGCCTACCTCAGAGCCGAAGAGGAAGCCGAAGTGGAGGAGATCGTCGACGATGTTCTAGAGTTCGTCGGTATAGAGCACCTCAGAGATAGATACGGAAAGGAGCTCAACCTCATACAATTAAAGCTGACGGAGATCGCGAGAGCCCTGGCGACTAGGCCGCGGCTGCTCCTCGTCGACGAGGCCGTGGCGGGGTTGACGCCGGGGGAGATAGACAACATCATAGAGATGGTGCATCGAATCAATGAGGAGCGCCATATAACAGTCTGCCTCATAGAGCATATAATGAGATTCATCATGAGGGTGTCGGAGCGCATCATCGTATTGCATCACGGCGAGAAAATCTTCGAGGGCAGTCCTGAGGAGGCCTATGAGGATGAGGCCGTCATAAAGGCATATCTAGGAGAGAGACGAATATGAGCCTCAAAGTCGAGAGCTTAAACGTTGCCTATGGAAAGGTTCAGGTGCTCTGGGAGGTAACCTTCAACGTCGACAGAGGAAAGCTAGTCTCCATCATAGGCCCCAACGGAGCTGGAAAGACAACGCTCATAAAAACCATAAGCGGACTACTGAAGCCCCTAAGCGGGAAAATCCTCTTCGAAGACCGGAACATAACGGGGAGATCACCGCACATAATAAAGAAGCTGGGCATATCCACCGTCCCCGAGGGGAGAGGCCTCTTCCAAAATCTCACCGTAAAGGAGAACCTCATCATGGGAAGCTACATCATAAAGGACCGGCAAAGAATAGAGAAGACCCTGAGATTCATCCACCAACTCTTCCCCATCCTCAGCGAACGGGAAGGACAACTGGCAGGCTCCCTCAGCGGCGGAGAAGCCCAGATGCTCTCCATAGCCAGAGCCCTCATGAGCGAGCCAAAGATGCTCCTCTTCGACGAACCCAGCCTAGGCTTAGCGCCCATGATCGTCGAAAGAGTCTTCGAAGTCATAAAGACGCTCAAAAAACGAGGCATAACCATCCTCCTCGTCGAACAACACGTCCAACACGCCCTGGAACTCGCAGACTACGCCTATGTTCTAGAAAACGGGAGAATAGTCCTCGAAGGCACGGGAGAGGAGCTCCTAGAAAACCCACACCTAAAGAAACACTATCTTGGCCTCTAACCCTTTATGAATAAAAAATGGGTCAGAGAGAATCGTTTTTAAGATGTTCATCGAACCATTTCAGCATTTGTTTTAGGCGCTCCTTCCTTATGCTTG
>CAZEET010000016.1:0-14329 GCA_964511325.1 uncultured Candidatus Bathyarchaeia archaeon
GTGAGATGGAGAGGTTGACGATTAAGGATATACCCCTCGAGGAGTATACGATCACACCTGGCAGCGCCTGCCAGGGCTGCGGCCCCGCCTTGGCGGCTCGTCTAGTCTTCAAGGCCCTGGGCAACAAGGTCATTAGACATGGAGTTCCATCCTGTCCGGACTCGGTGACTGCCACTCCAAGAACCTTCTCCGTCTTCGAGAGCGCGGGGGCAGCCCTAACAGGGGTGTCTAGGGCGCTTAAGATCCTAGGGAGAGACGATGTCATGGCCGTAGGCTTCATCGGCGATGGAGGCACATATGACATAGGTTTCCAAGCCCTCTCAGCGGCCGCCGAGCGGAACGAGAACATCCTTTGGTTCTGCAAGAATAATGAGGCCTACATGAATACCGGCATACAGCGTAGCAGTGCCACCCCCCTCTACGCCTGGACGACCACGACGCAGGTTGGTCCCCGAGGCCGTGGGAAGGAGACGCCTAGGAAGAATGCGCCCTTCATCATCGCAGCTCATCACGTCCCCTACGTCGCCACAGCCTCCATAGCCTTCCCCACAGACCTCATAGGGAAGACGCTGCATGCGAAGAAGCTGAAGGGCTTCAGATACATAGACATTCTATGCCCCTGCCCGACAGGGTGGCGCTTTGATCCAAGTAGAACCATAGAGGTGGCACGGCTGGCTGTTCAGACGGGGATGTGGGCCCTCTACGAGATCATCGATGGCAGGGAGTTCAGGTTGACCTATAAGCCTAAGAAGCTCAAGCCTGTCGAGGAGTATCTAAGGGTTCAGGGCCGATTCAGGCATCTGACCGACAGGGAGATCGAGGAGATCCAGCGGATGGTTGAGGAGAACTGGGAGAGGCTGTTGAAGCTAGACGAGATGGGTGAGTTCCCACTCTAGCTTTTAACTTTATCTAAGTTTTTGTGGAGGCGGCTTCATCGTCGATGCTTAAGAGGGGTTACGCACTATTCTCTGTGGAGGTCGCTTTGAGTTCGGGATTGACCCATGAGGATTTAGAGCGCCTCCTTAGGGAGGCTGGTGTGAATTATCGGCTGCTGGAGTTTGAGGGGCATACCATGACGGTGGAGGCGGCTGAGAGGCAGCTCGGCGTGGATAGGGGGCGTATCATCAAGTCGATGCTCTACGTTGATGATCAGGGGAGGCCGCTGCTGGCGATAGTCACCGGAGACCGATTGGTGGATGAGGAGAAGCTGGCGGAGGTCTGTGGCGTAGACCGGGTGAGAAGAGCTAGGCCTAAGGCGGTGAGGTCGCTGACGGGCTATGAGGTGGGAGCCCTACCCCCGCTGGGTCATAGGAGGCCGATTAGGACGATCATCGACAGCATGGTGATGAGGCTGGGGAGGGTCTACGGCGGCGGAGGGGCCATAAACAGGCTGCTGGAGATAAGTCCCAGAGACATAAAGAAGCTGACTGGAGCCGAGGTCGCTGAGATATCTCGACCCATGGAGGAAGGTTGATGCCCAGAGTTATAGACCTTGGGGAGAGAAGCCCGAAGCTGCGAGGAGTCCACCTCATAGTCGGCGAGGGGCTGTGTAGCAACATATACGTCCTCGGCGTCGAGGAGGCGGTGCTAATAGATGCGGGCGTCGGGAATCGGCTTAATCCCGTATGGCCCCAGCTGGAGGAGATCGGCGTGAAGCCGGAGGGCCTGAGGAGAGTGGCGGTGACCCATGCCCATCACGATCACGTTGGAGGAGTATTCCGCATATTGGAGCGAGCCGACCCGGAGGTCTATATGCATCGATTTGACGCTGAATATGTCGCCGCCTATATCAAGAGGCTCAGATTGGTGGATGAGGGCGACGTCATAGAGACCCCCCTCTGGCCGCTGAGGGTTATATGGACTCCTGGGCATACCCGTGGAAGCATCTGCCTATACGTCGAAGATGAGGCCATCCTCTTCTCAGGGGACACCGTCTTCCCCTGGGGCTACTATGGACGCTATAACGGCGAGACCGGAAGCTATCAGGACATCGTTGAATCGTTGAGGAGGTTGAAGGAGCTTCAGGTGGAGCTCCTACTCCCAGGGCATGGAGGCCCGATCTACAGGGATGCCCATAGGCATATAGAGTTGGCCTATAGGAATGCGGTCTCAAAGCCTTAAAGCTTCTGAACGTAACCAATATCTGGTTGAGCTGGGATGGTGGAGAAGAATCTCGACTTTAGAAGTGACACAGTCACGCTTCCCACCCCTGAGATGAGGGAGGCGATGGCTAAGGCCGAGCTGGGAGACGACGTCTATGGCGAAGACCCGACGGTGAATAAGCTTGAGAAGCTGGCGGCGAGGATGCTTGGTAAAGAGGCTGCGCTACTGGTGACGAGTGGAACCCAGGGAAACCTCGTAAGCGTCCTCGCCCACACCATGCGGGGCGACGAGATCATCCTAGAGGCAGAGAGCCACATCTACCTCAACGAGGTTGGGGGATACGCCGTCATAGGCGGCCTTACGGCTCGGCCCGTGAGGGGGGAGATGGGCTGGATGAGGCCCGAGGACATAGAGGCCGCCATAAGGCCGCCGAATATACATTATCCCAGGACAGGCCTCATCTGCGTCGAGAACACCCACAACAGGGCGGGTGGGATCCCGCTGACCCCTGAGCAGCTGGAGGCCGACTGGGAGGTGGCGAAGAGACATGGCCTACCGGTTCACATGGATGGGGCGAGAATCTTCAACGCCGCCGTCGCCCTGAGAGTCGACGTGAAGGAGCTGGCCCGCTATGCGGACTCGGTGATGTTCTGCCTCTCCAAGGGCCTCTGCGCCCCCGTAGGCTCCCTGGTGGTCGGCTCCGAGGAGTTCATAGAGAGGGCTAGGAAGTATAGGAAGATGCTGGGCGGCGGCATGAGGCAGGCGGGTATCATAGCGGCTCCCGGCATCATCTCCCTGACGAAGATGGTGGATCGCCTAGAGGAGGACCATGAGAATGCGAAGCTCCTAGCTGAGGGTCTCAGGGATCTGGGGATAAGGATTCTACATCCCGTGATGACGAATATGGTCTACATCGATGTCTCCCCCTTAGGCTGGACCGGTGAGGACTGGAGGAAGGCCTGCGAGCAGCTCGGCTGGAAGAGCTTTGGATGGCCTCACTCACCCATCGTGAGGCTCGTCACCCATTATGGCATAGAGCGTGAGGACATCGAGTCCTTCCTAGACGGCCTTAGGAGACTCGTGCCTAAGAGGGTGTAGAGGGGTGATCAGGGTTCCCGCCGAGGATTTGATGAGGCTGGGAACCGCCCTCTTTTCAGCCCTCGGAGCCTCGGAGGATAAGGCTAGATTCATAGCTGAGACCATCGTGGAGGCAAACCTAACCGGGCATGATTCCCATGGAGTTATCTACTATCTAACCTACGCGGAGAGGGTTAAGGAGGGATACATCGATCCTAGGGCTGAGCCGATGGTGGAGAGGGAGACCCCTACAACGGCTGTGATCAATGGATGCTGGGGCTTCGGACAGCTGACGGCGATGAAGGCGATGGAGGTGGCTGTTGAGAAGGCTGAGCGGAGCCATATCGCAGCTGTCACGGCCTATAGATGTAACCATGTAGGCCGAGTGGGCTACTACACCGCCTGGGCGGCGAGGAGGGGCTTCATAGCGATGATGTTCCTCAACGTGGGCCATCCTATCGTCACCGTCTACGGCGGCCGTGGAAGAGTGCTTGGGACAAATCCCCTCAGCATCGCCATACCAACGGGAGGCGACCCCTTCCTCCTAGACTATGCCACCTCAATAGTCGCCCATGGAAAGGTGAAGCAGGCCCTACTAGAGGGTGAGCGCATACCCAGAGGCTGGATCAGAGACCGTGAGGGGCGGGAGACCGATGACCCAGCAGCCCTCGAAGCCGGTGGATGGCTCCTCCCCTTCGGAGGCCATAAGGGATACTGTCTACAGCTAGTGAATGAGCTTCTAGGCGCAGCCCTAACCGGGTCTAGATCGAGCCTAGACCCCGAGGAGGAGCCCCCCTCGACGAATGGGATCTTCACCATAGCTGTAAAACCTAAGTTCTTCACCAATCCCAAGGTCTTCGAGGAGCGGTGTAGAATGATCCTCGACGGCGTAAGAAGCTGCGAGCCTGAACATGGCATGAGGATAATGATCCCAGGTGAGCCTGAGTGGGAGACTAGGCGTAGGAGGCTTAGGGAGGGAATACCTATCCCCGAGCCCCTACGTAAAAGCCTCATAGAGCTGGCCGAGGAGCTTGGGGTAGATGAGGGGTTCTATAGGTCTTTGATGGGGAAACCTAAAAGAGGCTTGGACGTAGGTATGGACGAGGAATCTTGAGGCTCCTCGTCCTATATGGCAAATATCCCAGCCCCAACAGCCTAGAGCTGGTGGAGGCAGCTGAGAGGCGGGGCCACGAGGTTCTAAGCGGAAGCATCATCGACGTCTCATCGCATATATCCAATAGGGGCTCCAGATTCTGGCTTCGAGACATAGAGATCACGGATTATGATGTCTGCCTTCTCAGAAGCTTCGGCCCGGGGAGCTGCTCACAGCTGACCAGGAGGATCAGCCTCATGGAGCATATGGAGCTCTCGGGCATTAGAGTTGTGAACCCCTGCTACCCCTTCCGGAGGGCGAGGGATAAGTATGCGACGCAGTATATCCTTGCGAGGGCGGGTCTCCCCATCGCCGAGACCTACATCACCGAGGATCTTGGGTCAGCCTATCGATGGGCTGGGACGCTTGGAACCTGCATATATAAGCCCATCCTCGGTCACATGGGTCGAGGCTCCATGATGTTCCAAGACCCCGATATGGCCTATAACGCCCTCAAGAGCCTAACTCGAATCGGTGAGCCCCTCCTCCTCCAGGAGTATCTACGGAAGCCGGGTAGAGATGTGAGGGTCTTCGTCGTAGGCGATGAGGTGGTTGGAGCAGCCTATAAGTATGGGCCTCCGGGAAGCTGGAAGACGAATGTGGCTCAGGGAGGCCGAATGGTTGCTGAGGAGATACCGGATGAGATATTGAAGCTCGGCGTCAGGGCCGTAAAGGCTTTGGGCCTAGACTACGCTGGCGTAGACATTGCCGAATCCGATCGAGGTCCAGTTATCCTAGAGGTGAACGGCGCCCCTGGATGGCAGGCTCTGAAGAGGGCGACGGGCGTCGACATCGCGGGGAAGATCATCGAATATGTGGAGGGCTTAGCCTCATGAGCTCGAGGGTGAAGGTGAAGATAAAGCTTCACGGCGTTGGAGAGGCCGTGGGGGAGCTGATCAAGGTCTTGGCGCCCCTAACCGTCGAAGCCTTATTGAGGCGCCTCCCAATCGAGGGTCGAGCCCACCCGGTGGAGGGAGGCGTCGCCATCCTCGTAGGGTTAGGGCGGGGAGAGGAGAAGTCCGTTAGAGGCGTCGAAGCTGGAACCATAGCTTACTGGCCGATGGAGGATTCCCTCTGCCTCTACCACAGCTCAGCCAGGCCCTATACGCCGGTTAATAGAGTTGGAAGGATCACTGAGGGCCTGGAGCTCCTAAAGAGGGCGCGGAGTGGAAGTAGGATCAGGATCGAGAGGGCTTAGCCGATTCCCTTGATACCCTATCCCTGCAGCTTATAGATTATGAGGTCATGACTCTTGTCGACGAGCTCTACGACTCCCTTCTCCCTCAGCTCCTCCAGGAATCTCTTGGCCACGCTAACCCTGAGGTTGAGTCTATCCGCGAAGCTCTGAGGAGTGATGGCTCTCATCCTCTTAAGGAGATCTAGGAGCTCATCCTCCTCGAATTCAGGTATCTCCATGCTGCCCAACCTCTTCTCCAGCTTCCTATCCTCTCTTCTCCCCTTAGCCCTCCTTTCGCGGAGGAGCTGCTGCTTCTCCATCTGGCTGAGACTCTTCTTCTCCGGCATCTCCCTCCCCCTACGATCACTTTAAGAGCGGTGAGATAAATTTGAATCGTCGTCTTCGATAAGGTGTTTGAAGTTGGGCCTAGAGATCAAGCCTCTCGCCTCAGACAGCCTAGGGGTGAGAAGCCTAGCTACATATATAGACGCGGGGGAGATCGCCATCCTCATAGATCCAGCCACCGCTCTCGCCCCAGACCGATATGGATTGCCGCCCCATCCCCTGGAGATAGAGGCGAAGAGGCGGCTTTGGAGCAACATAAAGGCGAAGGCGAGGGAGGCAGAGATACTCATCGTCACCCACTATCACTATGATCACATAGATCCGGAGGAGTCTGGAATCTATGCCGATAAGACGGTTCTGATAAAGCATCCCAGGAGGATGATCAACACCAGTCAGAGGAGGAGGGCCGCCGCCATAATTCCGAGGCTGAGGGAGCTAGCCCTAGAGCTCCTATACGCCGATGGAAAACACTTCCAGTTCGGAGATTTGGAGGTTAGATTCTCCACACCCGTCCCCCATGGAGCCGACGCGAGGAGGGGCTACGTCGTAGAGGTCTCGATCAGAGGTGACGACGTCTTTCTCTTCACCTCCGATGTCCAGGGTCCCCTCCTCGAGGAGCAGATGGAGTTTATCCTCCACGAGAAGCCGGAGATCATCTTCATCGACGGCCCTACAACCTATATAGAGCATCCCATGATGGAGGTCGAGCTTCAGTGGGCCTCTAGGAATCTGCGGAGGATTCTGGAGGAGGTGGAGCCCGAGAGGCTGGTTCTGGATCATCATCTAACGAGGGATCTAGAGTATAGGGATCGACTCCCCGAGGTCTATGAGCTGGGGGAGGAGCTCGGCATAAGGGTGGAATCCGTAGCCGAGTATCTCGGCCAAGAGCCAAATCTACTGGAGGCGAGGAGGAGGGAGCTATATGGAGAGGCTGCAGCGGAGGCTTGACTCCCTTGAGGCTGAGATGGAGCCCCTGAGGAGGCGGATAGAAGGTCTAAGGGCTGAGGCTGAGCGATGGAAGGCGCGGAGGGATGAGCTTAGGGGGGAGATAGCGAAGCTGAGGGCCGAGGCTGAGCGGCTGAGGGAGGAGCTGCGGAGCCGCCGTCAGAGGATTAGGGAGCTAAGGCGGAGGGCGGGAGAGCTGAGGGCTGAGGCCCGGAGGAGGGGGAAGGAGGCGAAGCTCATCGAAGAGGAGATGGAGGCCCAACGTAGTAGGATTCCACCGAGGAGGACGCTGAGCGAGAAGCTTAGAGAGATCGAATGGCGGATCATGACGACGCCCACGAGGGAGATGCTGAGGCTGGAAGACGAGCTTCTAAGGGAACAGGGGAGGCTGAAGGAGCTGCTGAAGAGACATGAAGTCCTCGACAAGAAGCGGGATGAGGCACTGATGATGAGGGCCGAGGCTGAAGCCTTGAGGCTGGAGGCGGAGAGATGCCTCGAGGAGGCTGAGAAGTTATCAGGGGAGATGGAGGGGCTCAGGAGGAGGCTCAACCTCCTATGGGAGGGAATCAAGCCCCTAAAGGAGCGAAGGGATGAAGCCCATAGGGAATATGCGAGGCGCCGGGAGGAGATCAGGGAGATTGGGAAGCGATTAAGGGAGCTGAGAGCCGAGGCTGGGAGGGTGAGGATGCAGCTGCGGGAGCTTGAAAGGGAGCGGGAGGAGCGGCGTCGGAGAGCCCTGAGGGAGAGGCTTGAGACGATGAGGAGGGAGGCTGAGAGGAAGCTGAGGGAGGGCGGGAAACTCACCCTCGAGGAGCTGAGACTCATCTACGGCGAGGAGCCACGCTGACCCAAGGCCTTCTCAATGTAATCCTCCCGAGGTGGGCTGAAGGCTTCATAGATGACGGCTCCTCGCTCTCCAGCCCTGAAACTATGCTCCTCCCCGCCTGGAATCACCCACGCCATACCCGCCTTAACCTCCACGGATCGACCGCCGGAGGTGAGGACTCCGCCGCCCTCAACGCAGACACCTGACTGCTCATGGGGATGGCTATGCGGCGGGATGAATGCTCCAGGCTCCATATCGAATCTCACCAGAGTCATACGTTCACCATTTGTCAGCAATCGTAGATACACGCCATCGGCCGGATGGAAGCCGGGGGCCTCATCGATCCGCCTATACTCCATAGGGACACCAACCCTGAGAGATCTACAGGCTATAAAGCGTTTTCCACTCGATAGAGTTAAGGATGTGGAGATTCCCTAAAGGATGAGATGTCCCAAGTGCGCTTTCCCCTACTCCTCATAAATTTCAAGGCCTATCGAGAGGCCCTAGGGAAGTCCGCCTTAAAGCTTGCATCCATGGCTGAAAGGGCCTCAAGGGAGACGGATGTCTGCATCGCCGTGGCTCCTCAAGCCGTCGATCTCAGACTCATCTCCAGCGAGGTGGAGATACCCGTATTCGCCCAGCATGTGGATCCCATAGCCTATGGGAAATACACTGGACATCTCTCACCCGAGGCTGCCATAGACGCCGGATGCATAGGCACCCTGATCAGCCATTCGGAGAGGAGGCTGAGCCTGGAGCTCATCCAGAAGACCGTGGAGAGGGCCTCGGAGGCGGGTCTCGTTACCGTTGTCTGCGCCGACACCGTTGAGCGTTGCAGAGCTGTGGCTGCCTATTCCCCCACAGCCATAGCCGTCGAGCCCCCGGAGCTCATAGGCACAGGTATACCGGTTTCCAAAGCTCGGCCTGAGGTGGTCTCGGGAGCCGTCGAGGCGGTGAAGGGTGTAAACCCATCGGTTAGGGTTCTCTGCGGAGCGGGTATCACGAGGGGCGTCGACGTAGAGGCCGCTATGAGGCTTGGGGCTGAGGGCGTCCTAGTGGCCAGCGGCGTGGTGAAGGCCGTGGACCCCTACAGGGTGATGGTGGAGCTCGCCTCAGCTATGAGGCGCTAGCCTCCTCTATAAGCTCCTCCAGCAGCCTCCTATACTCCTCCACCATCTCGTTGAGACGGCTCTCCGTCTCAGCTTCGGCGTAGATCCTGTATATTGGCTCGGTTCCACTCGGCCTAATAAGTATCCAGCTCCCATCGCTGAACCAGAGCTTGACGCCGTCGATGGTCTCTACGCGTTCCGCCTCCACCCTCCCCCTCAATGCCTCTAGAACTCTCCGCTTTAACTCGTTTGGGCATGGGATACGCTCCTTCCGCTGAACATATCTCGGCAACTCCCCGAGGAGCTCGCTGAGCTTCCTCTCCTCCCGGGCGAGGATGTCGAGGATAAGAGCCAGCGCCATCCCGCCGTCCCTCACAGGCTGATGGGGGCCGTAGAAGATGCCTCCATTCTCCTCGCCGCCGAGGTTGATGCCCTTATTCAGCATCGTTCTCGAGACCACTATGCTTCCAACCCGCGTCCAGACTACGCTTCCACCGGCTTCGAGAGCGACCTCCTCGATCATCTTGGAGGAGCTCACCGGCGTCGCTATCGCCTCACCCGGATGCCTTTTCAGATAATCCCTAGCGACGAGGGCGAAGGAGCGGTCACCCCAGTGGATCATGCCCTCCTCATCGACGAAGATGGCCCTATCCCCATCGCCGTCGAAGGCGACACCGAGATCGGCGTCCACGGATTTCACGAGTCTGGAGAGGCCTTCGAGATTTTCCGGTCTAGGCTCCGAGCCTCTACCCGGAAAGGCGCCGTCTATGTCGGCGTTAATCGTATAGACCTCGCAGCCAAGCCTCCTCGCTAACTCCGGAGCTGTGAGCGCTGCGACTCCATTGCCGGGGTCGAGGACGACCCTGAACCGTCTCCTCCTGATCGTCGCGACATCTACATGTTTGAGGACGCCCTCGATGTAGATGTCCACCGGGTTGAATCCGCTGACCGAGCCGATTTCCCCCCAGGGCTTTAGGGGTGGACCGCCTGAGAAGTAGATCCTCTCAATCTGCTCCTCAATCTCTCTTGGGGCCTCCACGCCGTCGCCTAGGATGACCTTGACGCCGTTGAACTCGGGTGGATTGTGGGAGGCCGTGATCATGATGCCGCCGTTTAGGTTTAGATGCTTCACGGCGTACTGCAACGTAGGCGTCGGAAGCAGCCCCATGTCGTGAACCCTGCATCCGACGGAGAGGAGGCCGCTGATGGCGGCTCTGGCCAGCATCTCGCTGCTGGTTCTCCCATCTCTGCCAACCGCGATTTCGCGGCCTAGGAGATGCCCCGCGGAGGCTGAGAGCCTTAAAACTGTCTCCGGTGTTAGCTCCCTATTCACGACTCCCCTGACGCCGTTGGTTCCGAAGAGCCGGGGCATCACATCACCCTTCGGGGCTGGAGGATGCTCTCCTCAACCCTCTTTGAGGGGCAGATGGTGACGCCTCCGGTGATGGTAACCCCGTCGCAGAGGGTGACATAGTCGCCGATGAGGCTTCCAGTCTCAACCTTCACCCATCTCTCAAGGGTGGCGTTCTCGCCTATGATAGCGTTCTTAATCGAGCTGTGATCTCCGATGGTGGCTCCTGGGAAGATTATGGAGTTCTCTATGCGGCATCCATGGCCTATGATGACGTCCTCAGCTATAGAGGTGTTCGGCCCTATCACCGAGTCGCCGCCGATGCGCACCCCCTTCCCTATCGATGTGGGTGGAAGCAGCTTAGCCGTCTCGTCGACCTCGACATCCTCCCCCATCTGGACTCCGCCGATCCTCTCCAATAGAAGCGAGTTAGCTCTGAGATAGTCCTCAGGCACCCCTATATCGACCCAGAGGGCGGAGGCCCTATAGCCGTAGAGGAGTCCCTCCTCAGCGAGCTTCGGGAATATCTCCCTCTCCGTTGACACCGGCCTCCCAGCCGGTATGTAGTCCAGAACATCCGGCTCGAAGATGTAGATGCCTGCGTTGATGTAGTTGCTCGGCGCCCGCCCAGGCTCAGGCTTCTCAACGAATCGTAGAATCCTACCCTCCCCATCCAGCTCCACAGCTCCATAGCGGCTGGGATCTGGAACCTCTATCAAGGTGATGGTGGCTAAACCCCCCTTCCTCCTATGATAATTTAGGAGCTCCCGATAATCCACATCGGAGATGACGTCGCCGTTGAGGACGAGGAAGGGGCCGTCTCTTAGATGCTCCTCAGCCCTCTTGATCGGCCCAGCCGTGTCGAGGGGTCTCTCCTCACGGCTGTAGATGATGCCAAGATTATACTTCGTCGGCCCAAGGTATCGCGCTATGGCCTCAGCCATATAGTTGACGGCCATCACAACCGTCTCCACGCCGCATCTCGAGAGGGACTCCAGAGTCCAGTCTATGAGGGGCTTGTTGGCGACGGGGAAGAGCATCTTCGGCCTCGTGCAGCTCAGAGGCCTCAGCCTGGTGGCGAATCCTCCGGCTAGTATCAATGCCTTGAGGCCGTTCATCTCATCACCCTTTAGGGGGTTTACTTATCAAGCTTTTCCGAGAAGAGGAAGGAGAGCTCTCGGCTTAGATGCTCATTCTCGAATTTCTCATAGCGCTCTAGGGAGCCCATGTCATACCAGAAGGCGTCTGTGATGTAGGCTCCAACGCGGTAGCCGGCCTCTATGAGGTGGGGTATGAAGTCGCCCATGAGGTCTAGGCTGCTGGACCCCCTCTCCCTTGAGAGGCGTTCCATCTCGCCGAGGATCTCCCCGCTTAAGGCTAGGATTCCTATGCTCACAGGTCTGCTCAATGTAGGCTTCTCTATGAAGCTCTTAACCCATCCGTCGACGACTTCAGCCATTCCGA
This sequence comes from uncultured Candidatus Bathyarchaeia archaeon, assembly GCA_964511325.1. Classification (GTDB taxonomy): domain Archaea; phylum Thermoproteota; class Bathyarchaeia; order TCS64; family B23; genus B23. The sequence goes on from CAZEET010000016.1 coordinate 11,551, forward strand.
CCCTGATCCTGAAGCCGTAGGCTAAGGCTATGGTGGCTGAGGCCCCAGACTCCATGTGCTGCTCAGCCAGCTTCCGTAGATTGATGTTTGAGAGTATGTCTCCATAGTAGGTGATGAGGCAGTCCTCATCGGTGAGGACTCCCTGGCGATAGGCGTTGACGATGGCGTTTGCGCTTCCCTTCATCTCAGGTTTATCTAGGATGTAGGTGATCTCGACGCCGAATCTTGAGCCGTCGTCGAAGTAATTTCTGATCTGTTGATGTTTATAGCCGACGAGGAGAACCAGCTCCTTTATGCCATGATACCTGAAGAGTCTGACAATATACTCCAATACGGGTCTCTGCTCCTCGCCGACGGGTATCATACACTTCTGAAAGTAGTAGGTGAGGGGTCTGAACCTCGTCCCCTCCCCGCCGGCGAGGATGACCCCTTTAACCCCCATATCATCTCACCCTGACCACGAGCATCAAGACCCCGAGGAGGGCGATGGTCAGGCCGAGGGGTGTAAAGACCCTTGGATTCGTGACGCCCACCTCGGCTTTCAGGGAGATGTAGGTGAGGTAGGCGCCTATTAGGAGAATTAGGAGTCCTATAAGCCTAATTGAGAGGTCTAGGAGGGAGAGCTCCTCGGGCATCTCACCATAATTATCTAGAGATGTTTAAAGGGTTATGCACCTGCCTCTTCCAGCTTGTCGGGGAGGTATCTATCGACGATGTAGGTCAATCCATATCTGCTGAAGGCTTCGAGTTCAGCCTTCTGACCGATCTCAAGGAAGGTGTCGATCTCCCTCTGCCACAGCTCTCCCTGATACCTTGGGTCTCGCTTCAGCTCCTTGAGCCTCTTCACATCCTTGTCGGTGAGGTTCTCCGTCGGCAGCTTATACCGTATGATGTCCGTCGCCCACACCCCAATCCACTTCGCATCAGGTGTTGCCAGGCCTCTGAGGTGGGCGGCGTTCGCCGAGCCTGAAATGATGACCATGGCGATGTGCATCCCCCAGGGGTCGCCGTCGGTGAAGAGGTAGACGGGCAGTCCATGCTCCTCGTTGAGCTTCTTTATCAGGTTTCTCGTCGCCCTAGGGGCTTGCCCAGCGGTGTGGATGAGGATGGCGTTGAAGCGTTCATGCGCCCTCTCCTCTATCAGCCTGGTGAACATGGCGCCCTTCTCTATGACTAGCACCTTGTCGGCTGATGTCTCTATGATCTCAGCCGTGCTCAACGCGGGGCCGATCATCATTCCATCGGGATGCTCCGTTAGGTTGAGGCGTTTTCCCTCATATCCCGGAACTGTATACTCTATGGTTAGGTCTCCGAAGATGGCGCTTCGCTCCTCTGGGTAGATGTTGAAGGACTCCCGGGGCATATTCAAAGCGGTCTCGAGGTCTGTGATGATCTCGTCCGACTCGTCTTGACTCTTGAACTCTATATCTCTGAGGCCTCTGGCGGAGTAGTAGACCTCCCTGAGGGTGCTGGTCTTCCTCAGCTTTAGGAGCTCCCTCGCGAACCACGCTGTCCAGATGAGCTGGGTGAAGGGCCTTATATGCCGAATGTTCCTCGAATGCCTCCTTATCACCCTATCTCCCAAGACGTATTGGCGGAGCTCTGGATCGTAGACAATGTTATCCGTTGAGCGGCTTTGAAGCATTATCCATGGGAATTCACGATTTTCAATTTGTTCGCAGATGATCTTTCCCAGCTGCTTTAGGGCGAGCTCCACAGCCGCTCTACGCCTCTCAACCCCCTTAAGCCTCCTCTTCAATCTCAGGCACCTCCCTTAAGGGGCTCTCACCCTCTGCGACCTCGAGGCTGACGGCTTTGAGGAGGGGTTTGATGTCCGGCGGCCTCTCCCTGTCGCAGAGCTTCGCCGAGAACTCGGCGATCTTCGGCAGATATTTCTCGAAGATGCTGAGTCGCCGTTTCTCCTTCGCCAATCTAATCCGCCGGGAGATGTAGAGCCTCAGATGTCTAGCTATGTTTCGGAGGGCGTTGGTGATCTCCCGCTCGACCTCGGGCTGGTCGGCCATATACTCTTTACCAACGGTCTTGTAGGGTATCTTTGTGGAGCAGACGTGGACGACCACCACCATCGGCGAGTCCGGCGACACTTTATAGGTGCTCCAGTTGATGACTTTGTGAACCACCTTCCAGACTACGCCGCTCGACTCGTCGAAGAGGAGGGGAATCCTATTTGCAAAGCGGTAGATCTTGATGCCCCTGCCGAGTCTACGCTCTATGGTCTTCCCATAGGCGATGGCCGCCTCAACGATGAAGGGATAGCCCAGATAGGTTGAGGGCCTCCTCTGAACGACTTTAAGGAAGTCGTCGTCGGTTAGACCCAGCTCTTTTCTGATGCCCATCTCAAGTAGATGCTCCCCAATCGGTGAGAGGCAGCTGGGATCCGGCCTCTGAAAGCCGTTGAACTCCCTGGCGGCCCTGACGAGTTTGACCAGTTCATCGGGGCTTAGACTCCTCGGATTCTTACCTGGATCTATGCCAGCCTCTTGGAGGAATTTCTCAGCTGTCGCCGGGCCCACGCCTTGGAAGTGTCTGATCATGAAGTTCTTCATGGTCTTCTCTTCTGTTACCGCTATCAGGCGTCGATATGTCTCTACGTCAGCCCCCTGTGGATGGGGCTTCACGGCCCTTGGGGGAGGCGGCATCTCCTCTGTTACGCGTTCAAAGCGGTATAGGCGTCCCCTCGGGTCGATGAAGGTGATCTCGGCGTAGGGGTTGACCATCGCCGTCTGCTTCAGATACTCGTAGATTCGATACATGCTCC